>JALZUX010000032.1 GCA_023301405.1 Granulosicoccaceae bacterium
AGCCCAATTAATAAGCGTTCAAATGGCAGTTCCTGCATCAGCAGGTTAAGGCCGCGGTTTTCTTCCCCGATGATGTTGCTGGCGGGAACGCGAACATCTTCAAAGAATAGTTCAGCCGTGTCCTGGGATCTTTGTCCTAGCTTTTTCAGATTGCGTCCCCGTTTGAAGCCAGCTGAATTTGTCTCGACCAGAATAATGCTTAAGCCGCCGCGTTCTGCGGTGGGGTCGGTGCGGCAAACTACGGCGATAGCATCGGCCATGATGCCATTGGTGATAAAGATCTTAGAGCCGTTAATCAGGTAGTCGTCGCCCTGTCTTTCTGCGCTAGTGCGGATACCGCGTAAGTCAGACCCGGCAGCGGGTTCTGTCATGGCGACGGCAAACAACGCGTCACCACTGGCGGCTTTCGGTAGCCAATGTTGTTTTAGTTCTTCGGTGGCGTTGTTTTGAATGTAGTAGGTGACAATGTCGTGGACGCCTACGCCGCCTAATCCGGCCACTCCACAACGCCCGATTTCCTCATAGATCACAGCGGCGGCAGTCATATCACCGCCGGTGCCACCGTAGGCTTCGGATACCATTGGGCTCATTGCGCCAAGGTCACCCAGTTGGTTCCAAACTCCCCGATCAGCGTGCCCTTGCTGTTCCCAATCATCAAGCTTTGGTACAACTTCGCTGCTTAAAAACCGTTGTAACTCAGAGCGAAGTAACTCGTGTTCAGGCTGGTAAATTGAACGTTTATTAAAGGTCATTTTGGCTTTCTTTGTTTGTGATCAACTGTTGTCGGGTAGAATTTGCTTGGAGTAGTCGTCTGGTCGGGGAACCTCGCGGGTCGCCTATTCACAATAACAAAATGGTGTAGCGTTGTAAGCTCGAATAAATTCCCAGGGGAACAAGTAATGACAGCATTGTCTGACCGAATAAAAAACAAGCAATTTGCTATTACCGCAGAGATAGTGCCCCCGGTGGCCGGGTCTGGAGAGTTATTGCTAGCGGAAGCCGAACATTTACGTGGGCTGGTTGATGCGATCAACGTCACCGATGGTGCCGGTGCAAATACCACTATGAGCAGCTTTGCGGCGTCAGCCATCTTGGCGGGCAGGGGCTTCGAGCCGGTGTTGCAGATTACTTGTCGTGATCGAAATCGTATCGCGTTAACTGCTGACCTACTCGGCGCTGCTGCGCAGGGAAGCTATAATTTGTTGGCGTTAATGGGCGATGACCCGGCCAAGGGTGATCAACCGGAAGCCACCGCCGTGTTTGATCTGAATTCACGTGAAGTAATGGAATTAGCCAGAATGTTGCGGGACGACGCAGTACTGCCGTCGGGCAAGGCGGTTACCTCGCCTCCGCAGTTTTATATTGGCGCTGCTGACATGCCGCTCGATCCACCCGACGACTGGAAGCCCGTCGCTCTGCAATCAAAAATCGACAGCGGGGCTCAGTTTACTCAGACACAGTTTTGCTTCGAACCCGATGTCGCACGGCGTTTTATCGGGCGACTTAACGACGCAGGTATTACCGAGCAGGTAGGTATTTTGTTAGGTATTGGTCCCATTGTGTCCGCTAAATCTGCCCGCTGGATGAACAAAAACCTGTATGGCGTGACTATCCCCGAGCAGACAATTAAGCGGCTTGAGGACGCGAAAGACGCAAAAGCAGAGGGCCGCCTAATTTGTGCCGAGCTGATTCAGCAGTATCGTGAGATTCCGGGGCTTGCTGGTGTGCATATCATGGCGCCTGCGCAAAAGCCCGACGCCATTGCTGATGCTATTAATTTAGCCTCGTAACGTCAAGGTTTAGTCAGCGATATCACCTTGATCATAGTAGAATAGGGCGGCACGCAGGTAACACAGGTCGTGCAACCCACAAGTTTAAATCAGGCCCCTATGGGGCCTACTCAGGAGAACCCCTTAAATGTCTGCCGCAACCAAAGACTTGCAAACCCCCGTGCATCACTATATTGACGGAGAAACTTACACTGGTAGTGGTAGTCGTACCGGCGATATATTGAATCCAGCCACCGGTCAGGTCACAAAGCACGTTTCGCTTGCCAGCGCTGATGATGTACGGGTCGCTATTGAAAGCGCACAAAAGGCATTTCCAGCGTGGGCGGCCACTCCACCGGCAAAGCGCGCGCAGGTGATGTTCAAATTTCGTGACCTGTTGCATCAGAACATGGATCAACTTGCAGAAATTGTCTCTAGCGAGCACGGCAAAACTCTTGATGATGCGAAGGGATCAATAACACGGGGATTAGAAGTTGTAGAATTTGCCTGTGGTATCCCTCAGATGCTGAAGGGCGAGTACAGCGAAGCTGTCGCCAACGGTGTTGAAAGCTATTCAATGCGTCAGCCATTGGGTGTCTGCGCAGGCATCACGCCTTTTAACTTTCCTGCAATGGTCCCTATGTGGATGTTCCCGGTGGCACTGGCGTGCGGTAATACGTTTGTATTAAAGCCTTCAGAAAAAGATCCTTCGTGCAGCATGCGTCTGGCAGAGCTTCTGGTTGAAGCTGGATTACCCAAGGGTGTTCTAAACGTAGTTAACGGTGACAAAGAAGCAGTTGATACCTTGTTAACTGATGAGCGCGTGCACGGTATTAGTTTTGTTGGTTCTACCGCCATTGGTCAATATATCTATGAAACCGGTAGTGCTAACGGCAAGCGCGTACAGGCGCTATGCGGTGCAAAAAATCATATGGTCGTAATGCCAGACGCAGACCTCGATCAAGCCGCTGATGCGGTCATGGGGGCGGCGTACGGTTCAGCCGGCGAGCGTTGTATGGCGGTATCGGTTGTAGTGACTGTTGGTGATGAAGCGGCAGACGCGTTAATCGCAAAGCTTGCGCCAAGGGTTAAAGGCCTTAAGGTTGGTCCGTATACGGATCCCGAGTCCGAGATGGGACCGGTGATTACACCTGAATCAAAAGACCGTATCAATGGCTACATTGAACGAGGCGTTGAAGCCGGAGCCACGCTGGTCGTTGATGGTCGGGATGTCACGGTTTCTGGTCATGAAGACGGGTGTTTCGTCGGCGGATGTATTTTCGACAATGTGACTAAAGAAATGGACATCTACACTGATGAAATATTCGGACCGGTGTTAAGTGTTGTGCGTGCAAAAACATATGAAGAAGCTGTGCAGTTGGTTAACGATCATGAGTACGGAAACGGCACGGCAATTTTCACCCGTGACGGTGATACAGCACGTAACTTTGTTGGTCGTATTCAGATAGGCATGGTGGGCGTTAACGTACCTATTCCAGTGCCGGTTGCCTACCACAGCTTTGGCGGATGGAAGCGATCACTGTTTGGCGATCACTCGATACATGGTCCAGAAGGTGTACGTTTTTATACCCGCTTAAAAACAGTAACCACTCGCTGGCCTTCCGGTATTCGTGAAGGTGCAGTGTTTAATTTTAAGGCCGGTGGCGAACACTAGCTTTATTATTTGAAAGATAACGCCTGAATGTATTGTGTGAAACACTATAAGTAGGTGTTTCTATCTAACTCATTCGTCGCCCCGCAAGTTACGTGGGTTAGGGTCAGCCTGATTCGGGCTGGCCTGCTAAACGCCAGAAATACAGGAAGCTTTACTATTTATTAACTTGTGAGGAAACACTATGAATTCGCCTCGGCAACACACAGTCTATTCTGGCAGTAGGGCATACAAAACCAGGAAAATAATCAAATCACTAGTTGCTGCCTTGGCAGCTGTGTTATTGATCAGCATTTTTCATACAGGCTTTCGCTTGTGGAAAAGTGATAAAAGCAGTAGCCCAGAAGTATTAGCAGAAGCCGTAAATCACTCTCCGCAGTTCTCCCCTTTTAGTGTAAATACCCAACACGATCAGCAGCAACAGTCATTTTCTGCATCGTCTGCCTTTCCTGTCGAAATACAAACTCTTGTAGACAACGGCCGGTTCACGCGCGCCAAAAACAAACTATTGCAACTGGCATCCACAGCGGTAGAAAGCGAAGAGTATCAAGAGTTAGCAGAGCTACTAACCCATCTGGCTGAAATTGCTCTATTGCAAACGAATCTGGATACCGCCGAGGTTTATTTGACTGAAGCACTGGATCTGTTTAATCAAAATAACAATGAAATAGCCGCAGCTGGGGTCTATCAGCAATTCGGGCGCTTGCATTTAATTGTTCGCGCACGAGCCAGGTTGGCGTCGTCGGCATACGATACCCTGTTGATCGCCCGCGGGAAGATAAGCCGGGGCGAGTTTTACAGTGCTGAAAGTGCGTTGCGCCGTGCGGCTGAAGATAACCTTTCGCTACACCGATACGGTGCAGCCGCCAGTGCTTACGAAACTTTGTATTCCGGCTATAGCAGGGAAGGAGACCACTACCAGGCGCAGCTAGCAGGCATTGAGGCCGTTAAGCTGCATGCATCATCCGGCCGAACATTCGATGCCAAGGTTATCCTGAATAAAATGCAACAGTCCGGTTTAAGTGAATCTGATTTTCACGACTTGAAAGCTGAAATATCATTGCTCAACCAGGAGTTTAAGCAAAGTGTTTTGGCCTTGGGCGCGGCTCGTGATCAAGCTCAGTTGTATAATCAGTTGCAAGCCAAAGGTGATGTGGTCAATGCCTGGCGGTTTCGACAGCAAGCAGACGCATCGCAAGCCAAGGCATCTACCCGGGCCCAGTATCGAAGTCAGCCAGATGTACTGGTAGAGTTGTATAAATCTAATTTCAGTATGAATAGTGCGAAAGCTTCGTTGCAGCGGGCGCAGGAGGTTTATCAACGGCATGGCATTGATACCCGGGAAGTACAACTGTTACAAAAACAAATATTTTAGCCAATATTTAATGGTTGCCGAGGCTTGTCGCTTATGATCACTTCGGTATCTTAACTGAGTTCGACCTTTATCTATTTATACTAGTTTAAGACGCTTCAGGGAATATTATGCTTAGTACAAGCGAATATCGTTCACATGATGCCACTGCGTTAGCTGCATTAGTTAACGGCAAAGAAGTCACAGCTCAGGAAGTGCTTGAGTGCGCTATTAAAGAAATGGATCGCCTTAATCCGGCACTTAATGCCATTGTTATGCGTAATGACCAGCAAGCGCGTAAGGATGCAAGTACGGTAGATACATCGCTGCCGTTGTCAGGTGTTCCGTTTTTAGCCAAAGATGTGAATGTGCAGGTAAAAGATTTCCAGTTAACCCATGCCTGTCGTTATTTTTCAAACGTGGCCGTATCAGAAAAAGACAGTTTGCTGGTAAAACGCTGGCGTGAGGCTGGCTTGGTGATTCCAGCTAAATCAAACACTCCCGAGTTTGCAACTGACTTTGGTTGTGAGCCAGAGTTGTATGGTCCCACTAAAAATCCCTGGAACCTTGATCTTACCCCCGGTGGCTCAAGTGGTGGTGCGTCAGCTGCTGTCGCTGCAGGCATTTTTCCGATGGCCCACGCTTCTGATTCTGGTGGATCAATCAGGGTACCGGCGTCGTGCTGCGGTGTATTCGGATTTAAACCTTCCAGTGGTCTGGTTGCTACCGGCGCGGAGATTGGTCCGTTGGTGGGCGGCTTAAACTGCGATCACGCCGTGACACGCACTGTCAGAGATTCTGCATTGTTGTTAAATGCGACGGCCGGGCCTGATGCTGCAAGCCCGTTGTTTTCGATGCAAACAGTCTTTAACTTTACTAATGAGCTAGAACGTCCCCCCGGCCAGTTGCGAATTGGTTTTACCGAGCTATCCCCGACCGGCCTCAAAGCCAGCCCTGATATTTGCAGCAAGCTTAATGAAACGGTCACGCTCCTGGAAGCGCTTGGCCATCGCGTTGAGCTCTGGAGTTGGCCGGAAAACGCCGACCCGTGTGATGTTGCATCGGTTTTCTGGATCGCTGAGACAGCAGCAGTGGTCAACGCCTATGCGGAGCAGATAGGGCGCTTACCTGAGCCGGGTGAGTTAGGTCCGCTGGTGCAAGTGGCGATACAAAGAGCACATAGTATTAGCGCTGTTGATATGGTGGTTGCTCGTGGTCAACTGCGTACGTTGCAATTGCTGATGGCGGATGCGACACAAACTATTGATGTATTGCTAACGCCGATGATGACCGAAGCGCCATTGCCAATCGGGCTATTAACCGAACTGGTTAACAAGGACGTTGATCAATGGATGGAGCGTGCCTGGCAGTTTGCGCCGTATCCTGAAATTTTTAATGTGACTGGTCAGCCCGCGATGTCAGTGCCATTGCATCATGGTGTTGATGGCGTGCCAATAGGAATGCATTTTGTTGCGTCAGTCGGAGATGATCAATTATTACTCAGGTTGGCAAGGCAGCTTGAACAGGCGTTGCCATGGGGTGGTCGATTTCCCCCTGGTACTAGCGTGGTTTTTTGATTACTGCGTCGTTCGGTGTTTTGGCAATTGCGCGCGCTTTTGAACGTGACAAGCGCAGTTATCTATCTCCAGCTAACTTTCTGGTTAGTTGCAAGACCCTTATAGCAACCAACGACCGATGCCTTAATCATAATAAGGACGTAATTCAGCATATTGATCGCTTTTGATTCCAGTACTGTTGGAAATAATCGAGGTAAAATTTGTAGTGCTATCAATCCTAAAAGTGTGGTCGTCGATAAAAAAAGCGAAGTCTTATCGTGAATCAGTATTCCTCTAAGTAATAACAAGGCGACAAACAGAATGAACACGGGGCCGATAATCCAGCGCATAATTTTATGGCACGTTAATTTAGCAGCGGTGAGCGGATGGCTGTTGGGAGGCCATATGGTTTTTCGCTTAAGGCACTGTATGCCACCCGCTATAATTCTTACCTTGCGTGTGTATTCTGACTCCATCTCAGTAAGGTTGTTTTCGTAACCCAATGCTTCAGCATCAAATAACAACCGTTTGCCTTGCTGGATAACACCCATTGATAATACCAAGTCATCGAGTAAAGTGTCTTTTTGTAAGGGTCGAAAAAGCTCACGTCGCAGAGCATACAAAGCACCGTCTGCACCGATGAGGTTTCCGGTGTCACTTTCAAGTTGCTGTATCTGATGTTCTACGGAATAGTAGGTGTTCTCTGAGTTTGAATAACTCAGTCCTTCATTAACGAGTATAACTTTGCCTGATACAGCGCCAATTTTTTCATCTGAGAAATGGCGTACAAGCTTCAGAACAGCGTTTGTCTGGTACATCACGTTGGCGTCAGACAAAACCACGATCTCTGAAGTGATTTCATCCATACCGGTATTTAAAGCTGTTGCTTTTCCCTGATTGCTTGTATCAGCAATCAGTTGTACGCCGGCATGCTTGAATTGATTGGTGATTTCGTTAGTGGCGTCGGTAGAACCATCAGAGACCACTATGATTTTCAATAGACCTGACGGGTAACGGAGCGCCAATGAATTTTCGATTTTCTCCTTAATTATATCTGCCTCGTTGTAGGCGGCAATTAATAGAGTAACGGAAGGAAAAAACTCATCGTCAATGGTGTGGTCAATTTTTCTAAAAGCCGAAATGATCTTTAACAGTGCAGTATAGCCACCAAAATTAAATAGAATGATAGTGGCCAGAATCACTAGGAAAAAGTTGATTATGGTTATTGCCATGCGGCACCCATGAAAAGGGATTGTCCTCGTGCAGTCATGTAAACGTTGATAAGCGCCCAAATACCGCTGGTATGTCGAAAGCGATTATCCGGATGACTTTTTCTATAAGCCATTAGTAGTAACGGGGCCTGCCATAGTATGACAAGCAACAGACACCACCAGAGTGAAAAAAAGCCAAAAATTGTAAGTATCAACGCCATGCCGGTGACAATGATGGCAAGTATTTGCACCAATGGAAATAGAATGCTTGGCAGTTCAGCGAATGAAAAATCGTGCTGACGAAAACCTTCAATGTTGCTGACTCCGCGCCATCTTTCTTTTTCATAAAAGCGCTTGACGGTCTGTGCTTCGCCATGGTGTATTGCTTGTATTCGGGCATCGCAGACAATATCGCTATTTTTTTTCAGTCGGACGCATAGATCGTAGTCTTCGCAGGTCACTAGTGTTACATCAAAGCCGTTCGCAGCGTTGAAAGCGTCCCGCCGAACGAACAGGTTCATGGACTCAAGCCACTCTACCGGTACCAAGGGGGTATCGGTGCTTCCTTTTCTTCGTACTTGATACCAACATTCCTGCACCCAGGTTGGCTTTTTTGGAATGCCCGGGGGGTTGCCAAATACTTTGACGGTATCATCGGTAAGGTAAGGCGTTAGTGATTCAAACCAGTTTTGCTCTACGGTGCAATCAGCGTCAATAAATGCCAGAATCTCACCGCGTGCTTTCTCTGCACCAAAATTGCGCAGGCCGGCTACCGTAGCATCTGGAACCAGATGTACCGTGGTGTTGTACTCTTCAGCGATTTTGACTGTGTCGTCGTCAGAGCCATTGTCGATCACCAACACTTCATAGCTCAGGTGATCGGCGGCATTCGCTTCCTGAATTGAATGCAAGCAAGCTTTTAAGTTCAGTGCTTCGTTTTTAACAGGAATAATGATCGAAAGGTTTAACAAATGAGCTATTCACAAGGTAGTTGTCGATGAGTCAATTTATCGGCGCAGTATTTTAGCGGGGCCTGTCTGAACCGATTTTTTGTGTGATCTATTCTGGCTTTGTTGTTGAATATCTTGGTGAGATAATCCTGTGGAAACATCGAGAATATATGGAAACTGAATGCCCTGATATGTAGGCGAAGGCTAGGCTAGGAGTTGCTGCACCATCTATGCCTGATTGAATAAGAGCACCAGCGGTAGTAGGTATTATGCCGTAACTTTTGGATTATAGCTGATTGGATAAATTGACAGAAGCGGCGAGATGAGTAATTAAAATGGGACAGAAACTTATAATCAATGTGCTCATCTGGCGTTTCTAGGGAAAACTATACAGTAGTCTTTGTGAGTTGCCAAAAAATCAAAATATAGATAAC
>JALZUX010000033.1 GCA_023301405.1 Granulosicoccaceae bacterium
TATCATTTAGCTGCTGAAACGACAGACACCCGCAGCATTTCCTTTTTCCAGCCTTGGATGCTAGACGTACGCAACACTGCGTGATATGTTTTGTGAATCCTGCTGTTAGATATTGCTCGCGACCAAAGCCTGTCGAGCAACATTTCAATTAGATTACAACGCTAGTCTTACATTTCTCTTTATCAGCCAGACATTCGTATCGACTGATGCCCCCGCGTTTCAATACGCCTTATATCGCAAACTCTTGCATATCATATTATGAATTTAACCGATCTCAAAAAGAAATCCGCGACTGAACTCGTTGAGCTAGCTCAATCTGAAGGGCTGGACAGCGTGGCGCGATCGCGCAAACAAGACATTATTTTTTCATTGCTGAAGGCGCACTCGAGGAAGGGTGAGGATATCTTTGGTGGTGGTGTGCTTGAAATTCTGCAAGATGGTTTTGGGTTTCTCCGCTCGGCAGACAGTTCTTATCTTGCGGGTCCGGACGACATTTACGTCTCTCCCAGTCAGATTAGGCGGTTTAGTTTACGCACCGGTGATTCGATAGACGGTAAAATACGCCCGCCGAAAGACGGTGAGCGATATTTTGCGCTGCTGAAAGTGGATGAAATCAACTTTGGCCCACCGGAAGAAGCCCGTAATAAGGTGCTCTTTGAAAACCTGACGCCCTTGCATCCTACCGAAAGGCTGTCACTGGAATTGGGCAACGGCAGCACAGAAGACATTACAGCACGAACGATCGACTTTGTTTCTCCAATCGGTAAGGGCCAGCGTGCGCTCATTGTGTCACCACCAAAAGCCGGCAAAACAATGATTCTGCAAAATATCGCGCAGAGTATTGCTCATAACGATCCTGATTGCGTTTTGATTGTGCTGCTTATTGATGAGCGCCCGGAAGAAGTCACAGAAATGGAGCGCATGGTACAGGGTGAAGTAGTTTCCAGTACCTTTGATGAGCCGGCAAGTCGTCACGTGCAAGTGGCCGAGATGGTGATTGAGAAAGCCAAGCGTTTGGTTGAACACAAGAAAGATGTAGTTATTCTGTTGGACTCAATTACCCGTCTGGCGCGTGCTTATAACACCGTTATACCGTCATCAGGCAAAGTGCTAACCGGTGGCGTTGATGCGCATGCGCTTCATCGTCCCAAGCGTTTCTTCGGTGCGGCCAGAAATATCGAGGAAGGTGGCAGTTTGACTATTGTTGCTACCACGCTAGTTGATACTGGCTCTAAAATGGACGAAGTTATCTATGAAGAGTTTAAAGGCACGGGCAACATGGAATTGCATCTTGATCGCCGGATTGCTGAAAAACGTACCTTCCCTGCAATAAGCGTGAATCGTTCTGGAACTCGTCGTGAAGAACTGATGATCAGTCCTGAAGAGTTACAAAAGATCTGGATCTTGCGTAAATTCCTTCACCCTATGGATGAAATTGAAGCCATGGAGTTTCTGATGGGGCGATTGCAACAGACCAAAACTAACGATGAATTTTTTGATGCTATGAAGCGCTAGCATCAGGTAGCACTTTAATCATACTGCCTTATTAACGCAGTAATTCTGCGTTAAGCCAAGTTAGAATAAACTGTTGTTTTGAATTTACTTCAGGGCGCGATGGCCAATATCTTTTCGATAAAAGGCGCCTTCCCAATTGATGTTTTCGGCGGCAGCATATGCTTGTAGCCTTGCATCTACAATGTCAGTGCCCATTGCGGTGACGCACAAAACACGACCACCACTGGTAATTGCTTTACCTTCATCAACGGTAGAGCCTGCGTGAAAAACTTGTACGTCTGGGGGTATGTTTTCAAGGCCGGTGATTGCATCACCTTTGCGGTAATTTTCTGGATAACCATGGGCAGCCATTACAACGCCGATAGCGGTTTGCTTTGACCAGTTTGCGGTGCATTGATCCAGCTTGCCATCGACAGCCGCGTTGCATAGCTCGATCAGATCAGATTCAAGTCGCATCAGAATGGGTTGGGTCTCAGGGTCGCCAAAACGTACATTGTATTCGATAACCTTTGCTTGGCGGTTAGCGTCGATCATCAGGCCGGCGTAAAGAAAGCCGGTAAAGCGATTGCCATCTTTTTGCATGCCTTTAACCGTGGGTTCAATGATGTCGCGCATGATGTGTTGCTTGAGTTTGTCGTCGACTCCAGCAGCTGGTGAGTAGGCGCCCATACCACCCGTGTTTGGACCCAGGTCGCCTTCGTCACGTGCTTTGTGATCTTGCGAGGTTGCCATAGGCAGAATGTTTTCGCCGTCGACCATGCAAATAAAGCTTAGCTCATCCCCTTCAAGGAACTCTTCAATCACGACTTTGCTGCCAGCGCTACCAAAGCGGTTGCCTTCCAGCATATCGTCAACGGCTTTAATGGCTTGTTCGTTGGTGAGTGCAATCACAACGCCTTTACCTGCTGCGAGACCGTCAGCTTTGATGGCCAGCGGTGCGCCGTGCTTGTTTATGTAGATGTGGGCCTGTTGTGCGTCAGTGAATACCTCGTAAGCCGCTGTTGGTATCGCATATCTTTGCAGAAATGCTTTACAAAAAGACTTGCTGCCTTCCAGCTGCGAGGCGTTTTTTGTCGGCCCGAAAATACGCTGGCCAGCGTCTGTGAATCGGTCGACAATCCCTGCAACCAGTGGTACTTCCGGGCCAACTATTGTTAGGTCGATAGACTTATCAGTAGCAAAGCTCAGCAGGTTTTCGATGTCGTCAGTATTGATGGGGATGTTGTTGATGCCTTGGGCCAATTCTGTGCCGGCGTTGCCTGGCGCTACAAAGACAGCAGTGACATCTTTGCATTGGATCGCTTTCCAGGCCATTGCATGTTCTCTTCCACCACCGCCGACAATGAGTATATTCACTTAGCTAATTTCCTGATTAGTTTGATGCATGCTGGTTATAGGGTTTATGAAAAAACGCAGGTGTAAATTAGGGTCTGCGATTCAGCCTGTCATGCTGCTAGCACTCGTTAGCATGGGCCGCAAAAGGAAGGGGTATTCTATAATATTCCGCGCTCTTGGTCGGTTAAATAAGTAGTGAGCCGTGTTGTGGAAAAACAGGGCCTATTTGGGCTCAGCGCGAGGTGATGAGATGTATAGGGCTGACTAGTCGAACGACTGCATCCACCAATTTATTACCTGTTCTCGAACTAGCTTCAGGGGGCGTATAATTTCGGCTAACAGTATTGGGAAAGTGAGAGTCATGTGGCCACAGAAATACCTTTTAATCAGAAGCCGGAATTCACCGTGGGCGTGGCAGACGTTCTATCGCCAAGAGTAAGGCGGGTAATCGCTGATAACCCCGGGCCATTCACGTTTACCGGCACGGGTACTTATATTATCGGGGCAGGGGATGTTGCAGTGATAGACCCCGGTCCGGCAGATCCTGCTCATATAAAAGCTATTCTTGCTGCCACCGAAGGCGAAAGCATCAGTCATATATTAGTGACTCATACTCACACTGATCACTCTCCCGGGTGCGGTTTGTTGCAGCAACATTGTAACGCGCAAACTTTCGCATATGGCTCGCATGGCCTGGGCCGGCCGCGAAGCGATGTGGAATTTGGCGCTGACTATGACTTTAAGCCGGATGTGCTCGTCACCGATGGTCAAGTGATTGAAGGCACTGAATGGTCGCTCCAGTGCTTGCATACACCCGGGCATGCAGCGAATCATTTGAGCTTTTATCTGGCGCAGGAAAATGCGCTTTTTTGTGGTGATGCGGTGATGGGTTGGTCAACCACGATTGTCTCGCCGCCTGATGGGAGCATGAAAGATTACATGGATACGCTGATACGGTTAATGCAGCGTGATGATCAGATCTTCTACCCGACACATGGCGCTCCGGTTACAAACCCACAAGAGTTTTTAGCGGCTCTTCATCAGCACCGGGTGGGGCGAGAAGAGCAGGCGCTGGCTTGTATCGAGCGCGGAGTCGATACGATCGCCGACATGGTGCCGGTCATCTACAGTGAGCTAGACCCGGCGATGTACCCGGCTGCTGCCATGAGTTTGTTTGCAACAATCGAATGTTTGGCATTACAAGGTCGACTCACTGCTGAATCAATTACGTCGACCGCGCGTTATAAAATTCCCTAGTCTTGTTAGTTGATACTGTGTAAGTATTATTTTGCGCAAATTCGCCGTATGTTCGACCGAGTGAATAAATTGCTGCGGGATCGTTTGGCGGTGAAAAATTCGCCAGACCTGTCGTTTGGATGTCTCTCGTGCAACGGCTGTTTGCTATCAGCAGCAGTTACACGCAGTGATGCCTTGTCTTTAGAAAAGTAAACATAAGTTTAAGTGATTCGGTGAATTTCAGCATTGACCAGACGTTGGCTTTGATTGGGAGCCTTGATCCATTGGTATTTTTTATACCGGTGATATGGGTGACGTTTTTTGTTTCGAAAGTACTGCCCTTGAAAAAGTTTGGATTGATTCCGCGTGCCGGAACCGGTCTGCTGGGTGTGGCAGGTATGCCGTTTCTGCACCAAGATTTTAAACACCTGATGTCGAACACAGTTCCACTAGCGTTGTTGCTGCTACTGCTATACCGAACGGCAGCTGGTGCACTCACCGTGGTGGTCTGTACGCAATTGTTGGGTGGTACGGTGTTATGGTTAGTCGGGCGTAGTGCCATTCATATTGGGGCTAGTCTGCTGGTGTTCGGTTTAACCGGGTTTCATATCGCGAATGGATTGCTCGAGGGGCAAATCACCTCGATTGGCATTGCTTTGCTTGTGGCCGCCTTGTATGGCGGTACATTCTTAACCAGTATAAATCCATGGAGGAAAGGTTCTTCATGGGATGGTCATCTATGTGGGTTTCTAGCCGGGGTAGTCGTTGCAGTGGCATTTTCAAGCTCTTGGGTCGCTGAATTACTGTTGTAGCTCTTTTGTTGAACCAACTGAATGGCCAGACAACTAATGCGTCAAGCTTATGTTGATTCTTCCAAGTTTGTTGACACCATGGATCTGAAAAATACCCGATGAAAGAACGAGATCTTATCTTTATTGGTGGTGGGCATACCCATGCACTGGCGTTGCGCGCGTTTGCAATGAAACCTATTCCTGGCGTCAGAATTACGCTTGTTTCGGAGCAAACCTTAACGCCTTACTCGGGTATGTTGCCGGGTTTCGTAGCCGGTCACTATACGTTAGAGCAAACCCATGTTGATTTGAATCGGCTGTGCCAGTGGGCGGGTGTGCGCTGGATAAAAGGGTCGGTGACGACTATTGATCCTGATAATAAAACTATTGCAGTGTCGGTGAATCAGTCTGGCAGCAATGCTTCACTAAAGCTGGGTTATGACACTGTCAGTATTGATACTGGATCAACCCCGGACTTGTCGGTGCCGGGGGCGGCGCGTTATGCGGTCGGTGTAAAGCCGGTCAGTCGCTTTAGTGAAATGTGGAATAGTTTGCTCAATGAATCTGCCGTCATCGATGAGAAGCACTGGGGTGTGATTGGTGCAGGAGCGGGCGGAGTTGAGCTCGTGTTGGCGATGGCGCATCGATTAAGTGATAAAAGTAATCTGCGTTTTCATCTGGTGTGTTCAAGTGACCGGGTGTTGCCTGGTTACCCACTAAAAGTCGTTGAAAAAGTAGAGGCAGCACTGGCTGGTTTTAATGTGCAAATGCATAGTAATTTTCGGGTGGCGCAAGTCACACAAAATGGCCTTGAGTCTAAGCAAGGTGAGGTGTTGTCACTTGATAAAAGCATTTGGTGTACGGGTGCCAGTGCTGCAGCGTGGCCCGGGCACAGCGGTATCGCTGTTAGTGCCCGCGGGTTCATAGAAGTAAATTCACTTCTGCAAAGCACCAGTCATGCAGACATATACGCGGTGGGTGACTGCTCCGATATGCTTGAAGACCCCAGGCCAAAGGCGGGTGTTTATGCCGTCAGGCAAGCGCCATTTCTGGTCGCTAATTTGCGTGCGGCGCTGACTGCTTCAACGGCAAAACCCGTCGCGTTACAAAATGACTTTTTGTCGCTGCTATCCCTTGGTGATAAAACGGCTGTAGGGTGTCGTGCTGGGCGTGTCTTTAGTGGTAAGTGGGTATGGCGACTAAAGCATTATATAGATGATAAATTCATGCAGAAACTCAACGAGCCAGGCGAAAAAATGGCAATGAGTAGTGAGCCAGATAATTCGGTGGTGATGCATTGCTCTGGCTGTGGCAGTAAGTTGGGTCCGGAGTTGTTAGCGGGAAATTTGTCGCAACTGAGCACTTTTCCCCGCGACAATATTACTCCCGCATTAGGTAATGCGGAAGACGCCAGTTTGTGGCGATTGCCTGCAGACCGTACTGCGGTGCAAAGTATCGACGGATTTCGAAGTTTTAGCGATGACCTTTGGCGGTTCGGCAGTATCTGTGTTAACCACTCCTTGAGTGATATCTATGCAATGGGGGCGCAGCCAGTGAGTGCGCAGGTTTGGATTAATCTGGCGTTTTCACATCCTAGGTTGCAAAAGCGAGATCACTTGTTGCTAATGTCTGGCATAGCGGAAGCGCTGGTGCAGCAAGAGGTGACTTTGGGCGGCGGTCACAGCACAGAAGGCTTGGAGAATCATGTTGCCATCGTCGCCAATGGCGAGGTGGATCAGCATGCTGTATGGCGCAAGAACACTCCGCTGGCGGGTGATGTTCTTGTGCTGACTAAAGCCATTGGTAGTGGTGTGATATTGGCTGCTGATATGCAGGCGCGTGCGCCTGCCAGTTCCGTTGAAGCCGCCTTTGATATGATGTTGACTTCTAATCGGGACGTGGCATTAACGTTGAAGGAACTGCAGCCATCTGCCGTGACCGACGTCACTGGGTTCGGTTTACTTGGCCATTTACTGGAAATGATGTCCGCTGATGCTGGTGGTGATAAGTCGCAAACGTCGCTAGGTGCTGTGATCGACAGCAGAGCAGTGCCATTGCTTACAGGAGCACTTGATCTGGTTAGGCAGGGTTTCCAGTCGTCACTTTACCCTCAGTTACAGCCTTATACACTGAAATGTGAAATTGAAGAGTCAGTAGATAAAAATACGGTAGATTTGTTTCTTGATCCGCAAACCAGCGGAGGTTTGCTTGTATCGATAGGTAAAGAGCAGGCTGCATTTTTGGTCGAGCGACACGGTGCTGTAATTATAGGACAAGTAGTGGAGTCTCCGCTGGCTGTCGCTATCACCGGTTAGTGTTTCGCAGCTACCCCGTTCTGGCGGTCAAGGGGAAGGGCAGTTCGATGGCTGTCTGAGAAGGGAGCGTAGCTAGGTGGGGAGTTTTGAATCAGGTAATCGATCAACAGGGTGGATAGTTGTTCTTCGCCCGCAGTAGGCCTTTATTCCTTGGCAGCCAGCTAGGAGCCTGTCCGGGAACTAGGGTCGTTGCGAGGGCGTGAGATTTTGAGTCAGATATTTCTGATCGATAGAGGCGAATAGTTGTTCTTCTTTAACGATATTGATCGTAATAGCTGGCCAAAAGACCGCGCCCGCA
>JALZUX010000034.1 GCA_023301405.1 Granulosicoccaceae bacterium
CTACCCGATGCCTCAGCGCTCCACGTTTCTTCAGGTGCCCCCTATGAAAAATAGCGTAGGCTACGATCGCCGAAGCTTTCCAAGACAGGATCTGAAATTTCTGCTGAATGTTGACTCCCAACTCACCGGGCGTAAATTCGGCCAGATTGTGGATGTTTCTCTAGAGGGAATCCGGGTCATTTGCGATCACCAGGTGAAGCGTCAAAACACCTATGAGTTATCCTTCCACCTGCCGCCGGAAGTCTATGGCGACGACGAAATTCACTTCACAGCACGTTCAATCTGGACTCGTCCCGGGCCGCGGAAAGGCACTTGTCTAGCAGGGTTCAAGGTGCTGCACTATTGGCAACGAACGCACAACCATGTCGCTCTGAGCAGCGTGATTAGTGATTACGAAAGTTTCTTAAGACGGCTGCAAGCATAGCTGCACGCAGCCGACGATCAAGCCTTCAAAAACCGCAACACCTCATCGGTGGTGTGTAACGCATTTTCTTCTGCCAGAAAGTGACCCGATTCAATCGGCTTTCCTTCGACGTTGTCACACCACTTCTTCCATACCTGCAACGTATTTGAAACCGTTCCAAGAGATCGACGCTGCCCCCATAATGCCAACGTTGGACAGCTGATTTTCCGGCCCGCCGCAAGATCAGCCAGATCAAGCCGATAATCCACCGTTAAGCCGGCTCGATAATCCTCGCTCATTGCATGAATGCGGGCCGGTTGCCGGTAGCTTTGACGATAATGTTGCAGGGCGTCCGGATCAAATGCCGATAAATCGTCGTGGGCTGACCAATTTCTAAGTAAATACTCATGCCACGTGTCAGTAGCCGCTTCGATAATTTGCTCAGGCAATGGGTGTGGCTGAGCCAGGAAGGTCCAATGGAATTTGTTCATTGCGCCCTGATAGTCCATTGCGTCCCATGCTTCGGAGGTTGGAACGATATCAAGTGTGATCAGGTTTTCAATACGCTCAGCATGATCGAGCGCTAAGCGGTAGCCAACCCTGGCACCACGATCATGGCTTAACACTGAAAACCGCTTGTGCCCCAGTTCAGACATCACGGCAGCACAATCTTGCGCCATTGCCCTCTTCGAGTAGGTGAGATGGTCAGCATCACCAGCTGGTGCTGAAGACTGGCCATAACCACGAAGATCCATCAATACCAGACTAAAGTGTTGCGCCAGCTGTGAGGCCATTTTGTGCCAGCAAGCATGGGTTTGCGGATAACCATGCAACAGCAGCAAGGCCGGCCCTGTGCCGCCAGTACGAGTGAATATGTCGACACCACCAACATTAAGTATGGTGGCGGCGAAGCCGGGGAATAGCTCTGGCAGTGGATTCATCAACTAGCGTCACCTGTTCTACAATACAACCTACAGATTGTAAGGTAGTTTCCTTGCCACCGACAATGTCAAGCCCTGCCTTTTCGGTTGGGAGAACGCCGCATCTGGCTCCCTAATTGATCTCCCCTTGGAACAAACGAAGATGCCCGCACCGTGTCCTAATACACCAACTTAGAGGCGCAGCCTTTACGCCACTTTTCAACATTCAACCCTATACTGCAATTTAGGCGGTTCCAACAACGCCTCACTTACTGAAAGAGAACCCTTATGGCAGATTTACCCAGTCACGCTCGCGTCGTAATTATTGGTGGCGGCGCCGTTGGTGCATCTACATTGTTTCATCTGGCCCGCGCCGGGTTGACTGATTGCGTACTACTTGAAAAAAACGAGCTGACTTCAGGCTCGACCTGGCACGCCGCGGGCAACGTACCTACTTTTTCAGCGTCGTGGTCAGTAATGAACATGCAGCGTTACTCCACCGAGCTGTATCGGGGGCTTGCCGAAGAAGTCGACTACCCAATGAATTATCACGTCACCGGCTCAATACGGCTTGCTCACTCGGCCGAGCGCATGCAAGAGTTTGAGCGTGTTAACGGCATGGGGCGCTACCAAGGGATGAATACCGAGATGTGCTCTGTAGCGGACCTCAAAGAGCGTTACCCGTTTCTGGAAACAGACGACCTTGAAGGCGGCATGTACGACCCCTACGACGGTGACATTGACCCCGCGCAGCTTACTCAAGCCTATGCGAAAGGTGCCAGAGACCTAGGCGCCAAAATCATTCGATTCTGCCCTGCCACCGGCGTTCGTCGGGAAAACAATGAGTGGATAGTCGAGACCGAAAAAGGCGAAATACGCTGCGAAAAAATTGTTAACGCCGCCGGTTACCGCGCCCAGGAAGTCGGACGATGGTTTATACCGCACGGCGGTCGCGAAGTGCCCATGATGACCATGAGCCACCAGTACTTGTTAACCGAAGAAATACCAGAGCTGCAAAAATGGTGCGAAGCTGAAAACAAAAAGCTACCTTTGCTTCGCGATGTAGATAGTTCGTACTACCTACGTCAGGAAAAATTCGGTTTAAATCTGGGACCTTACGAATCCAATTGTAAAGGTCACTGGATGACCGACGAAGACCCGATGCCAGATGATTTTTCATTTCAACTCTACCCTGATGACCTTGAACGCATTGAGTGGCACATTGAAGACGCCATGGCACGAGTGCCTATGTTAGGTGAAGTAGGTATCAACAAGTGCATCAACGGCCCTATCCCCTACACACCTGATGGCAATCCGTTGATCGGACCAATGCCCGGTGTGCCTAACGCCTTTGAAGCCTGTGTATTTACCTTTGGTATCGCCCAGTCAGGTGGTGCCGGTAAAGTGATGGCCGAGTGGATTATCGACGGCACTACAGAGTGGGATATGTGGTCTTGTGATCCACGACGCTTCACCGGCTTTTGTGATCAGGACTATTGCGATAAAAAAGGGATGGAGGTGTACGGCAACGAATACGCCATGCATTTTCCACATCACGAGTGGCCCGCCGCAAGAGACAAAAAGCACTCCCCCGTGCACGACAAAATTCTAGGCTTTGGTGCCCAGCTAGGCGCGTACAACGGCTGGGAGCGTGCTACCTGGTACGCACAGGAAGGCGATGATACAAGCCACGAAGCTACTCAAACCTGGAAGCGAGAAGGCCCGTGGACACAAAGAATCAAAGAAGAATGCCTGGCCGTGCGTGACGCCGCAGGCATCCTTGATCTGCCGGGCTTCTCACGCTATCGCCTGCAAGGTGAAGGCGCACGCCAATGGTTACTCGAACTCACCACTGGCAACGTGCCCAAGCCAGGGCGCATCGGCCTGGGCTACTTTGCCGATGATGCCGGTCGTATAGTCACTGAAATGTCTATCATGGCGCTAGACGAAGACTCTTTCTTTTTAATCACCGCAGCAGGTGCTGAATGGCACGACTATGAATGGCTGGCAAACCA
>JALZUX010000035.1 GCA_023301405.1 Granulosicoccaceae bacterium
GCACGGTGGCTAGGGAAAGCCAATGGCACTGCTCAGACAAATTTCTAAACAGCGCCGCGTTTACTGCTTAAGAAAGCAACAATCCACCATCAACATCAATCGTTGTACCGGTGACGAAGTCATTCAGCACCATGAAGACAACACCTTGTGCTACCTCATCAGCACTGCCCGCGCGCGGTATCAGGTGTTTTTCAGTCATTTTGGTGTAAAGGGCGTCGCGTTCTTTCCCCTCGAGCGTCACCATCGGTGTATCAATCTGGCCCGGTGAAACCACATTAATACGTTTTGGCGCTAACTCGGGGGCAACAGCCCGCACCATTGCCTCGATCGATGCACCAACCGAAGACAAAGAGACTTGCCCCGGCTTGCACTTTCTGGCGGGTGATCCGCTGACCAGCACAATAGCGCCGTCGTCAGTCAAGTGCTCTGCCCCGTAACGCACCACATTGGCATAACCCCATAATTTATCAAAAGATGCCTGATAACCGTCCAAGTCCATTTCTAGAAACGGGCCAATAGCACGTGAGCCACCAGTGGCCGCACTGATTAGTATTTCAAACGGCGCGTGCTCAGCAAAAAATTTCTGCATCGCTTCGCGGTCGCACACATCACACTTAGCCAGAGTCACCCCGGCCGGTACATCACCAGCCTTATCCGGGTTACGACTCACCGCGATCACGTTGGCCCCCAACGCCGCCAACTGCTTAGCCGCCGCAAGCCCGATACCCGAAGTACCGCCAAAGATGAGTGCCTTTTTACCTGAAACGTCCATTCTTTTTTCCTTTAAAATTAGTGACAAAATAACCTGCCCGCATCATTACGTTGAACGTCGCGGGTTGCAAGTATTACCGGCAAACTAATCGGCCAAAAGCGCTCAAACAACGTACAATTAAGCAACGTTAATTTCCGGATATTACACAGTGAGTGATCACTACGACGCCATCATCATTGGCGGCGGCGCCGCAGGACTAATGACTGCATGGCAAGCCGCACTGCGCGGTAAAAAAGTCCGTGTACTTGAACGCAGCAACAAAGCCGGACGTAAAATTCTGATGTCCGGTGGTGGGCGCTGTAACTTCACCAACTTGCATGTTACCCCTGAAAATTTCATATGCAGTAATCCCCACTTCGTTAAATCTGCACTGAAGCGCTATAGCGCATGGGACTTCATCGGCAAAGTGATCGAGCACGGCGTGCCTTACCACGAACGCAAGCACGGGCAGCTTTTTTGCGACAACAAAGCAAAAGACATCCTCAACATACTACTGGACGAATGCGCTCAGGCAGGGGCTCAGTTAAGCACAAAGTGTGAAATCTCAGACATCAAGCTGCAAAACCAACAGTACTCATTAAAAACCACCTTAGGCCCCATGACATGCAACTCTCTGGTGGTTGCCACTGGCGGCTTATCTATTCCAAGTATGGGTACCACGCCATTCGGATACGAAATAGCACAACAGTTTGGTATGCACGTATTACCGCTTCGTGCCAGCCTGGTGCCCTATACGTTTTCCGGTGAGCTAAAAGACATGTTTGCGCGCCTTTCAGGGAACGCAGTGGACACAACAATTACCTTTGGCAATACAGAATTCAACGAGGCACTGCTATTCACCCATCGTGGATTAAGCGGCCCGGTAGTACTGCAAATTTCAAACTACTGGGAGCCGGGCCAGGCAATCACGGTAAATTTATTACCACAAATAGATGCAGAACAATTCTTGTTAGATGCCAAGCAACACACACCCAAAAGCCTGATCAGAACCACTATTACTCAACTAATGCCTAAAAGTCTGGTGCTTGAGCTTGAAACGATGTGGTGGAATAACATCAAAGACCGCGCACTTGCAGACTGCAGTAATACTCAGCTACAAAACATTGCACAAAAGCTAAACCACTGGGAAATTGTACCAGCAGGCACCGAAGGCTATAAAACCGCAGAGGTCACTTTGGGTGGCGTGCACACCGATGGGTTATCGTCCAAGACCATGGAATCCAACACACAAGCAGGTTTATATTTTGTGGGTGAAGTGGTTGATGTAACCGGCCATCTGGGCGGGTTTAATTTTCAATGGGCCTGGGCATCTGGCTATGCTTGTGCGCAGGCGCTGTAAGCTTGACTGCACGCTCAAAAAA
Organism: Granulosicoccaceae bacterium; assembly: GCA_023301405.1. Taxonomy (GTDB): domain Bacteria; phylum Pseudomonadota; class Gammaproteobacteria; order Granulosicoccales; family Granulosicoccaceae. The sequence goes on from JALZUX010000035.1 coordinate 2,134, forward strand.
AAGCCTCTATTTTAATTCAAAACTTCCGACTCAACAGTTATACGACAACCTGTTCTGATTAATTTTCTCGGCGCTACTAACGACTGAGTTCATCGTACAGAAATAAGTAACAGATCAGTCTCCCTGAAGATCCGTCTACTAAACGCCCACAGCAGTCGATAATTTCGCCCCACCAATTCTACTGATTTTTTCCGCTGCCTACATTGTTACCAGCACAAACCTTTATGCGGGGTTGATAATCCCAAGAGGCTTGGCAACAATTATTTCTCTTCGAAGTTTCGCTTGATTCTTTATCTCTACCGCTCCCACTCCACGACTCATACCCAACGAATTTTAATCGACGTTACTGTGTGGCGTGCCTGTTTGAATTCTTGCCTGGTCTCCAAGCACATCTACCCGCTACCAAGATCAGAAGTACTTGCGCGTATCCTCACTGTTCACACACTCTGCGCCCGTTATATTTTTGTTATTTATTTGTTACTTTTTTGTTGCTTCTATTCTGGCCGCATTCGCAACACAATAGGAGGGGAATACCCACTTAAAAATTACAACGTTATCAACGCGAGGAACCTGCGAAAGCTACCGCTGACTTATCCCAGCGGGGAATACAAAATTTTTCAGTACTACACCGGTATCACTTATATTTTTAACAGCACCAAGTTTTGGTGTTCGGGCAGCGTTGCTTCTTTGTGCCACTGAGGCATATATCAGGTATTTTTTTATAATCTGCGGTGTAAAGACTCGGTTGAAACACCGCTCTTAAGCGCTCGCTCACTACCCGTTACATTGTTGTTCAGTTTTTTAAGCATGCTCACTACACAATTTCCAGACCTCCAGGAGAGAAAAATCATGACCACACTTAACCGAAGACAGTTTGTCGCCTCCGTAGCCGGTGTTTCTGCACTAGGACTAACCGGCTCACTTGCTATGCTACCGTCTACAGCGGCGGCAGCTGATGCGCGTAAAAAGGGATACTACAGCTACAAAGTGGGTTCCGACATCGAGGTTATTTCAATCTATGACGGCGTTTGGCAGAAACCCCACGATGAAAATTTTATCCCCGGCGTCAGCGTAGAGGACACCAAATCAGCGCTAAAAAATGGCGGATTAAACGACGAGTTCGTCCCTATTGAATTTGCTTTTACCGTTGTGCGAACTGGCGGTAAAACTATCCTGATCGACGCCGGCACCGGTGGTCAACTGGCACCAACTGCCGGTCTTGCAAAAGAAGGAATGGCAGCGGCGGGTATCTCTGCTGCAGACATTGATACCGTTTTGGTCTCTCACTTTCATCCTGATCATATCTTTGGACTAATGGAAAAAGAAACCAATGCCCAGGTTTTCCCAAACGCTGAGATTCTAGTTGGTGAAACGGAATACAATTTCTGGACAGCGCCAGATCTGATTGCAAAACTGCCTGAAGGCCGACAAGGCCTTGCTAAAAGAATACAAGCGACATTCCCAACCTGGAAAAACATTAATCAATATTCAGGTGGACAAGAAGTGGCCCCCGGCATTACCGCTGTTGACACCTTCGGACACACACCGGGCCACACCGCTTTTAGAGTTGCCAGTGGCAATGATCAAACTTTGCTAGTAGGTGACTTAATTAACCTTCCGGCGCTGTTTCTTGCCAACCTTGATTGGCAGCTAGCGTTCGACGCCGACAAAGACATGGCAACAACGACACGCAAAGCAATTGTTGCAGAAGCAGTGGCGGACAACATCAATGTTGCCGGCTATCACTTTGGATTTCCAAACTCCGGTAAAATCGAAAAAGATGGTAACAGCTTTGTCTTTAATCCAGTAACCGGCTAAGCACACGACCCCTGCCCTGTATCATTGACGGGAATTCGTAATCCCGAATCAATACTATGAACAGATCAGTTGATTGCCCGGCAAGCGTAGACCTCTACCCTTGCCGGGTGGATCAAGCACTGCATGTAACACCCCCATGTAGAACTTGTGGCTCCCCACATCATTGCCTATTCTTAGCGGCTTTAGCTCAACGCTATCGCTTACCTTTGTAATTTCTGTAAAACGGAACAGCCTTACCAACCTTGTAATCAATAAATCTCGCTTATTCAAGGCTTGAAGCCTGCCCTTGTTATTTTTAATAAGAATAAAAATAAACAAGTAGCGGCAATAACAAAAACTGTTTTCTATACCCAGATAGATAGCGCAATCCGCTATGCCCCTTACTCTACTGATCAGCCAGACTTATTACCCGGTCTGCATGGCTGAGGATGTACCACCTTGCCGGTCAGCTGTCTGCAGTGGAAAACTGCTGTTGCCACCGCCAAGTATCGACTTACCGTACCTTTTAATTATATTCAGCAAGCTGGTGACCATTGCTGTTCCAAGCTGCTAGAATTGATAAACGGGAAAGCTAAAAGTGAACAATTCTAATGGTAAGTCGTAGAAATTTTCTTCGAACAACAGCGGCATTGACGGCAGCCGTGCCAGCGGCATCGGTACTTGCCAATGCACCTGAAATCAAACGATATGTTGAGCTTGGCAAGACCGGCCTGAAAGTGTCTGAAATCGGATTTGGATCATCGAGTCTGCAAACCGCTGAGCTAGTCACACATGCATTGGACCGTGGAGTTAACTATTTCGATACCGCCGAAAGTTATCGTTTTGGGTGGTCTGAAGAGGCAATGGGAAAAGCCCTGAAAGGCCAGCGGCACAACATAGTGCTGGCGTCAAAAACCAAAGCTCAAGCAAAATCAAACGAAGCAGATATCATGAAAGCGCTTGAAGGAAGCCTCAAACGCTTACAAACCGACTACCTTGATATCTACTTTAATCACGCAGTAAATCGTATCGACCGCATGCAAAATGAAGCGTGGGCAAACTTTACAGAAAAAGCAATTACACAAGGTAAAATCCGCTTTCGCGGCATGTCGGGCCACGGTAGCCGACTGGCGAAGTGCCTGGACTATTCCATCGACAATGACTTAGTCGATGTAATCTTGTGCGCTTATAATTTTGGTGAGGATCCGGATCTTATTGCCCGTTTACGCAATACGTTTCACTTCGCCGCCATTCAATCTGATCTACCACCGATACTCGACAAAGCGCGTGAAAAAAATATTGGTGTTATCGCCATGAAAACCCTGATGGGCGCCCGACTGAATGATATGCGCAAGTTTGAAACAGACGGCAGAACCTATGCGCAAGCGGCTTTGCGGTGGGTACTGTCAAGCCCTCGGGTCGATGCAGCAATTATTTCCATGACCAGCATCAGCAACATAAATGAGTATATCAGTGCGTCGCAACAGGCCGATGAAATCATTGGCGATGCAGGGTTGCTTGGTCGTTATGCGTCACTCCAATCCGGCAACTATTGTCATCACGGCTGCAACAAATGTGAAGGTGCTTGTCCACAAGGGGTTGATATCGCCGAGGTACTGCGCACCCGCATGTATGATGTTGACTACGGCAATAAAGCACTGGCATTAGAAGACTATGCCCGCCTTGGTGATGGTGCGTCTGCTTGCTTAGGGTGCGATAACCAGGTGTGTAGTGGCGCTTGTCCTTATGGCATCCCGATACCGGAATTCACCCTCGATGCAGCAAAGCGACTAGGGTAATAGTAAATCAATGAGACTCTTTCTTGCGCATTGGCTGATACTGCTTGCCGCCTGGACACTGGTGATCAAATTTGTTTTTCCACTGCTGTTTGATGCGGCGTACGGCCACACCGCCGGTACCCATGTGTACTGGGATTTCTGGTGGGTGATCCATCTGTGGCTTGCCTATGCACTTTACGTTCGTCCAATGTACCTGTGGTGGCTGGCGGTTGTGGTGTCAGTGGTTGAGATCGGAATTATAGGGTTTAAATTTGTTCTGTTTTTTCAGCAACCGGACTGGACGCTTTGGCAGACAAACTGGTTTATCAATAAGGTATTTGTGCTGAGCTGCTTTATCGTGTTACTGATCTATTGCTTGTTGCGGCGTAATGAGTTTACTTTACTGCCTGCAAAAAATTGATGGCCAAGCTGCTTATGTCAGGCGAATTATTCAACACCTTTGCCTATGACTATTTCATCAAATACTGCCTGACGATGTCATCGGAAAATCCTAATCAGCCTCTTCAAGCAACATGCCGTGCATTTTAAATTTGTCTAGATACTTCGGCTGGTCTGTTTTCACCTCAC
>JALZUX010000036.1 GCA_023301405.1 Granulosicoccaceae bacterium
AATACGACGGCAATCATTTCAATAGCCGTGCTTTGAAAATAACCAATACTGGCATCATGAGTTGAAAACCCACCGATGGCAACAGTAGAGAAGCTATGTCCAATCGCATCAAACAACGGCATACCAGCCGCCCAATAGGCAATTCCACAAGCGACGGTCAAGCCAAGATAAATGTACCAAAGCCGCTTGGCGGTATCAGCCACGCGCGGCGTCATTTTTTCTTTTTGTGGTCCAGGAGTTTCAGCACGAAACAATTGCATACCGCCACCAATACCAAGCAATGGCAATATCGCCACTGCAAGTACAATAATACCCATGCCACCCAACCACTGAACCAATTGGCGATACAGCAATATACCCTGAGGTAAGGAATCGAGCCCCACGATCACCGTGGCACCGGTGGTTGTAAAACCAGACAGTGATTCAAAAATACTTTGTGCGACAGTCAGGTTAAGCTTGGTATCAATGTAAAGCGGTATCGCACCAAATAAACCTAGTACCGTCCAGAACATCACTACAATCACAAACCCGTCACGTAGCTTGAGAGCCGCTTGATAATTTCTTAACGGATAGTAAGTGGCAAAACCAATCACAAAAGTGACCACAAACCCGATAAAAAAAGAATAGGCAGATCCATCGTCATAAAACAACGACACCAGTGCTGGAATGAACATGGTTACGCTGAAAATTGACAACAGTAATCCGAGCACCCGGACAACTACAAGAAATTGCATCAGTCGTAATCTCTGACAAGAACAAAAACCATATTCTGACCTGAAAAATGATTTAGAAGATTCATAAAGTTAACCTGATAATAGGGGCCAAGGTAACAGCCAGCAGTCGCCACTAACTAACTAGTAAGTTACGCCAACCTGGAATAAATTTTCCACATCATGAATCAAGGATTTATCGATCACTAGAATAATCACGTGATCCTCAGCTTCGACCACCAGTTCATCACGAGCAATCAATACTTCGCCGTTTCTGACAATTGCACCAATGATGGCGCGGTGATCAAGGGGTAAATCAGAAATAGCGCGCCCCACAACTTCAGAGGTCGACTCATCACCGTGCGCTATGGCTTCCAGTGCTTCCGCCTCGCCACGTCGAAGCGAGTGCACAGCAACAACATCACCGCGACGCACATGACGCAACAGCGCACCAATCGTGACGTTCTGGGGTGATATCGCGACATCAATAATACCGTCCTCAACTAAATCTACATAGGCAGGCCGGTTTATCAGTGACATTACCTTAGCCGCCCCCAGTTTGCTGGCCACCATTGCCGATAAAATATTGGCTTCATCGTCGTTCGTCAGCGCACAAAAAAGCCCCATTGAGCTGATGTTTTCTTCAAGTAATAACTCTTGATCGGCAACATCACCATTGAGCACCATCGACGAATTTAATGTGGCAGCAAGCACATTGGCACGATCAGAATTTTTCTCAATAATCTTAACGCTGTATTTTGTTTCAAGCCGCTGTGCCAACGCCATGCCGATGTTTCCACCGCCAGCGATCATCACATGTTTGGAGGGCTTACTACGGTGATGAAATTGCTCCATGATAGTCACTGTGTGCTCTCTAGCGGCAATGTAAAATACAATATCACCCTCGACTATAGTTTCTATGTCTCTGAGTACAACAGGATCATTTTTGCGATAAACCGTCGCAATACAAACATCAATTTGCGGCAACAAGACTTTTAAATGCCCCGGCACCCGGCCAGTCATGGGTGACTCTTTTTCAACCACTACTCCAACCAATCGTACTTTGCCATCGGCAAAATCAACAACCTGCAAAGCGCCTGGGTGCTCAATGATTCTTTCGATATGATCAGTCACCAGGCGCTCGGGACTAATCAGCACATCGATAGGAATATGTTTCTTTTTAAACAACGCGTCTTTTTCAATTAAATACTGTTGCGATCGAATACGCGCTATCCGGCTGGTTGTCTTAAACAGCGTATAGGCAATCTGACAGGCAATCATATTGGTTTCATCGCTATTGGTCGCCGCAATGATCATGTCGGCGTCTTCCGCACCGGCCTCACGAAGTACACTCGGGTATGCTGCATGACCGTAGACCGTACTGAGGTCCAGACGATCCTGCAGCTCACGAAGAGTGTTCATGTTTAAATCTACAACAGTGACATCGTTGTTTTCACTGGCCAGATTTTGCGCCACAGTCGAACCAACCTGACCGGCACCTAAAACAATAATCTTCAACGGTTTTCCCTGTCGCGATTCAGTGCGGCTACACTAATCACGTCTGCGGCCAGCTTGAATGCCGACACTGCGCAATTTTCGATATAAATGCGTGCGCTCCATGCCAACCACGCGGGCAAGCTCAACGATATTGCCATCAACACTATCCAATTGGCGCTGCAAATACATTCGTTCAAATTCTGTTCGTGCTTCACGTAACGGCATATCCAGTGGGAGTCGCATACTGTCACCGGAGATTTGATCGATTCTTTCCCGGTCAGAACCCTCCAGTAAATCTACTTCCGAGGGAGCAATCTCCACACCACTGCCAACAATAAGTAAACGTTGCACAAAGTTGATAAGTTCAAGAGTATTGCCAGGCCATTCCATATTGCGCAACCTATTTTGCGCTGCGACACTGAAGTGTCGGTAAGGAAGGCCATCCTGCTCTACCAGACGATCAACGTAAAAAGACAGCAATAATGGCACGTCCTCGGGGTGTTCACGCAGCGGCAGCGTTTTTATTGATAATTCAGCCAGCCGATAATACAACGCTTCACTGAAGTCGCCTTGCGAGATATTACGCTGTATGTGCCCTGAAGCGCACGCGATGATGCGTGCCTTGAATGGTATTGTACCGCCATCTCCGCGACTGGCAGCACCACGCTCAAGGGCTTCAAGTAATAGGGTTTGCGCGGTTGCAGGTAATTCTTCCAGATCGATCAAACATAAGGTACCCGCACCAGCAGATTCAAGGTAACCCGCACTGTTCTCATTACCCAACAACTCCCGCGCTGAATTAGCATCGGATAAGCTATCACACCGCAACGTGACAAACGGCTCAGAGGCGCGGCTACTGACCTCATGAATATGACGCGCTACCAACTGTTTACCGGTGGCTCTCTCACCTTCAATAACGATCCCACCGTTGCTTTTTGATGCTGTTTTTTCAATGGTGCCACGCAACTCACGACTGTAGGTGCTATTACCAATAATCGGCACCAACGGTTTTGCTGCAGCCGCAGAGGCCTTGCCATCATCAGGAACAAAGTTGCTTAGTGCTTTTTCAACCGCCAATAGTAACCGCGCCAGTGACAATGGCTTTTCTATAAAGTCGACCGCCCCTAACCGCGTTGCCTCGACCGCTGTTTCTACCGTACCGTGGCCTGAAATCATCACCACCGGAAACTTTAGCAGCCCGGCATCGCGCCATTCTTTTAGTAAACTAACGCCATCCTGATCAGGCATCCAGATATCAAGTAATACCAGATCAGGCTGTTGCTCCTCGACAGACTCCCGTGCGTTTTTTACGTCCTCGGCGACGACAACAGCGTAGCCTTCGTCTTCGAGTATTTCTTTAACCAGGTCTCGAATGTCTGGCTCGTCGTCGACCACCAGTACAAGTGACTGACTCATGCTGCATCTCCATGAAAATCTTTGTGTTTATCTTTACGAAATTCATTAGCTGAAATTGCCGGAGCGGGTTCTGAAACTATTGCCGCACCAGGTACAAAACCATGGTGCACCAGAATTGGAAAAAGCAACGATAAACGCCCGCCGCCGTAACCTGTTATCCCGGTGGAGTTTTCAGCACACACCATCCCGCCATGTTCTTCAACTATTTTCTTAACAATAGCTAAACCAAGACCGGTCCCTTTCTTCTTGGTCGTGACATAGGGTTCAAACAGTCTATCTAGCATCCCCGCCGGAAACCCTGGACCGTTATCTTCAAAAATCAGCTCAACAAACGAATGATTAGTTGTTGTACCAACACGGGTGCTGATCAGCAACTTACGATCTTCGTCACCACCGTTAGTTTCGAACGCATTTTTAATTATATTGTGCAACACTTGCCGTATGCGCGTCGGATCACCGGAAATGGCTGGCAAATCTTTGTTCAGTTCCAGCACTATAGCATCACGTTCATCCCCATCCCGATACAACCAGCTAGTTTCCGTGATCAGCTCATTGAGCTTGGTTGGCACAAAATTCACCTGAGGTGTGGTCGCGTAATCGGCAAATGCCTTGACCATTGACTTCATTGATTCAACTTGCTGCACAATCGTGTTGGTTAGTTTTTTTAGTGTATTGGCGTCATCACCATGCAATTTAGCAGCGTATTTATGCTGTAACCGTTCCGCTGATAATTGAATAGGCGTTAACGGGTTTTTGATCTCATGCGCCAGTCGCCGTGCAACTTCACTCCATGCCGCATTACGCTGAGCCTCAACTACGTCACTGATATCATCAAAAACCAACACGTGTCCTGCGCTAACCTGACCACTAGTCTGCATGGTGGCACCACGACACATAATCGGTTTGCGGCCGGCCTCTGTGACAAGCTCAAGTTCAAGACTCCAGTCAGTTCGCTCGCCTTGTATCATCGGGTTTATGGCTTCAAAAAACTGTTGTACAAACAGATTACTGTCTTCCGTTTTATCGCCATCTACCAACTGCAACTGAGCCGGGGTAGTACGCAGTATACTAGCGGCGCTTGTATTGCAGGTTCTAACCCGGTTATTTTCATCGAGCGTAACAACCCCCGTTGAAATACGACTTAACACCAGTTCAAGATAAGCTCTTTGACTTTCTGCTTGCAATTGACTGCTGGCAGCACTGGCACGTGCGGCTTCAATTTTGTCAGTCATGTCGTTAAAAGAATTCACCAGATAACCTAATTCATCGCGACCACTAGTCACCAGGCGTGTCGTATAGTCGCCGGTCGCCACCAAGCGAGTTCCTTCAACCAGATCATGCACCGGTACCATCAGTCGTCTTGCGGCGTAAAACGCCACCCAGACCGCCATCATCAAACTTAAAAAAACCGCTAACGTAAGCGTGGCGATTGAGCTTTGCTTCAACGGCGCACGCAAATAAGCCAACTGCCGATAATTACGAAAGCTCTCCTGCACATTAGCCGCCAGCTTAGATGATGTTCGCGACACCGGATAAGTCGCATAAAGCACCGATATGCCTTGGATGGGATCACTAGAAAAAACAGGCACTACAGAGCGCACTTGCAAGTCCCCGTCTTTACCCGGATCAATCGTCAGAAAGTCCCTGCCACTTTGCGCACGGGCAATGATGTCATCGGCAGGACGATCTGGACCGACACTTAACATATCGACGAACGCGGTTGTTGCAATAACACGGTTATCGGAGCCAATAAGCGTTAACTCTGATGCCTCGGAATCAATACCGATATCGTTTAATACCACAACAGCAAGGTCAGGTGGTATATCGATCAGTTTGTCGGCAATCTCAATGGTGGTTTTTTGCCTGGTGCGCATATACACACCAAGTGAATCCCGACTTAAATCCAAAGCGTCGTCAAGCGCTCGCTCTACTTCAACATCAAACCAGCTATCGATATTAGAACGTAAAAACTTTACCGAAAACGAATACACCAGGATCATCGGCAACAATGCCATGACTACCAGAATAACAACCAACTTAAGGCTGAGTCGGGATCCGGAAACGTTATTACGTAAATCGACAAACAAACGCCAAACGCTGGCAATGATCAGCACGCCGATAATCGTCAACGCGATCGCGGTACCAAACATCCACCACTGGTAAGAGCGACCAAAGCTGTCAAGGTGCTCACCGGTATTCGCGACAAAATACAAAGCCGACATTAAAAAGCCAAACAACGCTGCCATCAACAACAGGCTGTTGGCAAGCCTACGAATCAGTTCAGCAACCACCGGAACACCTCGCTTTCTAATTGCCATTCACGTGACACTAAAGATTGCGCCTGTAGCGGGCCCGGTAGGCGGGTTTGATCAAGTTCCAGCCTGATGCTAGCGCCGTAGCGCGATCGGTTTTTTATTTGACTGGCTGGAATCAAGGCAAACTGAGTCAGACTGCCAAGCTTGCGTAATGCGGCGGCCAGACTGCGAAAGTTGTTGCTCTCGCCAGTTTGCACATCTTCAACCCGGTAATGTCGGGTCAAATCATAGTAATACAGCTTGAAGCGCAATCGTCTTTCCAATACCGGGGTGTCGATCCACCACTTACGCTTTTTGTGCACCGCCACTTCCACAAGAAAGTGCAAACTCACACCATTTGCCAACGCCAGTTCAAGCCCTCTGCCCAGACTAAGACGGGCAAACGAATCCAAGTAATAAGTGCCGTCTTTTACATAGGTGCCCGCACTCTCAAACCGCACTGACGCACTGTGCGCAATAGAGGCCGCTAAAAGCACAGCAAACATTGCCACAAGTGGCAAGGGTCTAACCGTTTTAGGCGTCCCCGCAGGGCGCCGCTGTTGTGTCGAATTTGCCATAGTGGCTATCGCAAAGACTCAGAGCTTATTTTTCACAAGTATCGCATAGTAGAAACCATCAGAATCATACTGTCCCGGCAAAATCTGACGACCGTATTGGCACTGGATACCCCACTCAGCCTTAATGAGCTGTTCATGTGAATTCTCCACAGAACCCAGGAAATTCTCAATTGTGCGCTCATTCTCCTGTTTTAACACTGAACAGGTCGCATAAATCAGCCGCCCGCCGGGCTTGAGCGTCTGCCACAACGCGATCAATAGCTGCAATTGCTGCTTCGCAAGCGCGGCGATATCGGTTTTTCGCCGCAACAAGCGAATATCCGGATGACGGCGTAATACGCCCAATGCCGAGCAAGGCGCATCGAGCAAAATGGCGTCAAATGGTTTTTCGTCCCACCATTGCTGAAGATCACCGGCGTCAGCGCAGCGGCAGTCGGCTGAAAGCTTAAGCCGACTTAAATTTTCTTCCACCCGGGCCAATCGATGCGCCTCATTGTCAATGGCAATCAAGGTGATGTCTGATTCCAGTTCCAACAAATGGCCGGTTTTGCCGCCGGGAGCAGCACAGGCGTCAAGCACGCGCTCACCGGGCTTCGGGTCCACCAAACTAGCGGCCAACTGGGCAGAGCTGTCTTGTACCGAGAACTGTCCTGCGGCAAAACCCGGTAATGCCGTCACGCGGATACTTGATTCAAGCACCAGCGCCGACTGGCCAAGATCTGCTGGCCGTGAGCCCAGCGATTCCTTTTCAAGTGCCGACTGGTATTCAGATCGATTAATCTGCGTTTCATTAACGCGCAGCACCAACGGCGCACGCTTATTAGACGCCAGATAAATCGACTCTGCGTTGTCTGGCCAGTCTGAGCTTATTGCCTGATGAATCCATTCCGGCATCGAGTGGCGACTGGCACTGTCAGCATCGATTTTTTCAATCAGTTCAGGCTGCTGTCGTAGAAATTCGCGCAGCGTGGCGTTCAAAAATCCTCTGGCCCACCGCTTGCGAATTTTATGGGTAAGGCCTGCGTAGGAATCAACCACCGCATAGTCAGGTGTGCGCATGTATAAAATTTCATACAGTGCTGTCCACAGCAATATTTTTACATCGGTGTCTTTGTTGCGTAGCGGCTTTTTTTGCAATGGTTTGAGCAGCGCTTCAAGACGATAAGACCACCTACTCACACCAAACGTCAGCTCTTGCAATAGTGCCGCATCACGAACGTCCATTGACTCTTGTGCTGCTCGCAGCAAGTCGCCCAGTGACTTTCCGTCTTTCACCACTGACGTTAAAATGCGTACCGCCGTCAGCCGGGTATTAGCGCTTACTTCACTCAAGCTGCATTCCACTTGATATATCACGACTGTTTAAAAAATCGCTGATTGCCACCGGTTTTTTGCCGGGCGCCTGAACCCGTAGCAAACGAATAACGCCCTTGCCTGTGGCAACATCAAGCCCGTCGGCTGTACCAACAACCTGACCGGCAGCAGCACTATTACCATCAACGGTAAGCAGAGCAGACTCCCACACTCGCAACGTATCGCCGTTAAAAACAGTTTGCGCAACCGGCCACGCGTTGAACGCACAAATTCGCCGATGGATAGTTATTGCCATATCTTGCCAATTGATTAACGCTTCGCTTTTGTCGAGCTTACTTGCGTAATTAGCCATTGCTGCATCTTGTTTCACAGGCTTAAGGCTGCCTTCAAGCAGATCCGATAACGTGCTGAGTAACGCCTCGCTTCCAAGCGCGGCTAATGTATCGTGCAACTGCTGGCCTGTTGTATTTTCGTCGATGGCACAGCGCGCAACATGCAGCATGTCACCGGTATCCAAGCCGACATCCATTTGCATAATCGTCACCCCGCTTTCCCTGTCACCCGCTTCAATGGCACGCTGTATTGGTGCCGCTCCACGCCACCGGGGAAGCAAAGATGCATGTATATTCAAACAACCATATCGCGGTATGTTTAACACAGCCTCTGGCAACATTAAGCCGTAGGCCGCCACGACCATCACATCAGCATCCAACGCACTAAGGTTTTTTTGAGCCTCAACGTCTTTCAATGACACCGGCTGCAAGACGGGAATGGACAATTCAACGGCTTTTGCTTTAACCGGGCTAAACGCCACCTTGCGACCACGACCAGCGCGGCGATCAGGTTGCGTGTAAACCGCCACTACCTGGTGACCGTCTTTTACTAAGGCTTCAAGCGCAGACACCGCAAAATCGGGGGTGCCCGCATATATAATGCGCAAGGATTATGTATCCATGGTTGTCGGTGTAGTTATGAGGATGGCCAGTGACAGACCATGCTGCTATCGGGTTGGTCGGCCGAGCCAATTATGCGGCTAGTCGTCGTAGCCGTCCTGTTTTTCCTGCTTCAACATTTTCTTTTTAATTCGTCGGCGCTTCATTGCCGACAGATAATCGACAAACATTTTGCCATCAAGATGATCAACTTCGTGCTGCACACAAACCGCCAGTAAACCGTCAGCCTCCATCTCGTAGGGGTCTCCATGACGATCCAACGCTGAAAAATTAATTTTCTCGGCCCGCTTTACGTTTTCGTAAATGCCGGGAATCGACAAGCACCCCTCTTCTCCCTCCGACACGCCTTCCTCGCTAATAATTTGAGGATTGATCAGAGCCAACGGTCGGTTTTTGTCTTCGGAGACGTCAATCACCACTATTCGCTGGTGAATATTGACCTGAGTAGCTGCCAGCCCGATGCCGGGCGCTTCGTACATGGTTTCGAACATATCATCGAGCACCGCGCGAATATTATCGTCTACCGTACTCACGGTTTTTGCAACAGTCCGCAGTCTGTCGTCGGGGTATACCAGGATCTCGAGCGTAGCCATTATCTTTCTTATTCATCAGGGAACAATATCACGACAAGTTTAAGCTCTCGGCCGCGGATATCAACGCCTAACTTCACTTTAGACACCACAGTGCAGCATCACATTTGAAAAAAAGCACAAAACCCGTCAAGGTTTGCACAGCTTTGGCACTGTTTTTGGTTCCTATTCTGCAAGAACCAGCGCGCGTGATCTGTTTTTCAGTGATCGTATTCGGCTACACCGGACGCACATCGACCGGCTCAGGCCCCGCTTAACACCACAGCACTTCGGACCACTATGACATTCCAAGCCCAGCTGACCCAAAGAATCAGTCCTCTTAGCAGCAACAAAATGGCTCGAACCGTTAAAACGGTTTCCGGGGCAATTGCCGTAATCACCCTTTCAGCCGCATGCGCAACGCATCAGCAACCTGATGCCAGCGTGTCGGACAACGACCTCTTACAACAGGCTAAATCTGCCAGCGCGCAAGAATCCGTGGGCACAGCTCTGGAAAATACGGTTGCCATCGAGTCGGCGTCAATCACCGGCGCGGGTACGCCCAGCCTATTAGCGCTAGGCACTAGTCAACAGCGTAAACGAGCATTAAAAGTACTGGCTGAAAAATCAATTCGCAAGGACAACCCCGGCAACTACACCGTAGTTCGCGGCGATACCTTGTGGGATATCTCAGAACGGTTTCTAAGCCGCCCTTGGTTGTGGCCGGAAATCTGGCACGTGAATCCACAAATTGAAAACCCACACCTGATTTACCCCGGTGACAGAATTTCACTGACTTATGTGGATGGCCGCCCCCAGCTGAAACTTATTCGTGCAAGCAGTCAACCCGGCTCACCTATCTCAAACTTTCCGCTAGATGCTGTGAAGCAATTTCTCATCGAGCCCAAAGTTGTTACCGGCTCTGAGTTGAAATCAGCACCTTACGTTGTCAGCACGGAAGACGACCGGCTGATCGCCTCAATTGGCAATCACATCTATGCTCGCGGCGACCTCAGCGAAAGCCGTTACAGCATCTTTCGTCCGGGCGATACGCTCATCGATCCAGACACCAACGAAGTGCTTGGCCATGAAGCAATTCATGTTTCCAAAGCCAGCGTGATCAAAGCCGGAGACCCGACAAAATTAGTCATCACCAATAACAACCGTGAAACACTCGTTGGCGATCGTCTGATGCAAAACTCTAAAGACATGGACCTGAACTTTCAGCCACGCACGGCAGATATCGATAAAACCGGCAAAATCATTTCCTTATTCGACGCTATTTCACGTGCTGGTCAAAACCAGGTTGTGGCGCTTAATCTTGGAACCCAGGACGGCATACAAACCGGTGATGTTCTATCCGTAGTCAGCGATGATCGCTTGGTACGGGATGTAATATCAGGTAAGAAAAACGACTGGGTCAACATTGAAGGCGAAAAAGCCGGTGTCGTGATGGTGTTCAGCACCTTCGAGCGCGTCAGCTACGCGTTGGTCATGAAATCTAACCGTACCATCAACTTGTACGACAGGGTCGGTGCTGGCGCTTTCTAATCACTGATCAATTAAGTAAATAGATAATTTAAGGGCCGCAATTATTGCGGCCCTTTTTGCTTAATACCAGTCACTTTTCCCACCGACACGCGTGCAATCAAGCCCAATAATCATGGCGTAGCAAACACAAACAGAATTCCTGTTGGACCAGCGTTAATCATCCGGTTACCATCCTCGGCAACTGCGTATTAGTAGATCGATGTGCCATCTTTAGTTAACCCTACCCTTTGCTGTGCTCATGACCGAGCTTAATACTTGGCTTAGTCTGGTTCATACCCGT
>JALZUX010000037.1 GCA_023301405.1 Granulosicoccaceae bacterium
AACACGCGCCAAAGTACCGGCAGAAGCCATCGAAAACATTGAAGATTCTTCCAAAATACACACAGAGCCGCATTTAGACGCTGCGGTATTTTGCTAGTGGGCCGATAATATCCATTTAACGCATTTAATAAGTTGACTGCATCTCTGAAAATAGTTTTAGTGTGGCTCGTAACCAAACCAGCGGAACATCGAATAAAACTGGCTTTTTTAGCCGCTGGGGGCATCGGCTTAATGAGTATCTCAATCACTTTTTGATAAGACAACCAACAAACGTTTGAAAAATTAATCGAATGGAAGTAAGACATTGAGTGTATCAAAAATAGTTCTAATTGGCAGCCTGCGCTCCAGAATTGTCATCATAATTTCATTAATGACTATTGCGGTACAGTTGGCGATTTACGCCATTGTTGACAGAACGAACGAGGACTTTCACACGTCGCTTGAAGCGACAATGATAAACCGAGTTACAGATATCGTACCGTCGGTTGTCAAAGCTGAATTTGGATTACTTACCAATGAATTGCAAAAAATAAAATATCAACTGAATGATAAATTTTATTCAAATGGTTACTCGAAAACAAACGATACAATAGACTTAATTGCTAGGCCACCCGCTCTAAACGTTGAAAACCGCCATTTTATTCTTAGAGACTCCAGTGGATCTATTTTGTACTCCGAAGGCAGGCTAGCGCAAAACATTCCCGCTTCAGACAACCCTACAAACGAACCCAGGCTCAGTGGTTTTTTTCACGACGACCAATCCTTCCTAACAGTGACCACTGATTTTGAGGTGGCCACACACATTTATAGTGCGTCCGTCGCGTCAAGCATTGAGCAGAACGTATTACCGGCTGTGGAAGAGCTTGCTCAAGTTAGCGCCAAAGTTGTTCGGGTAGCCAAAAGCAATAGGACTCCCACAAGCAATGCACTAGGTGACGTTCAGATTGCAGCTTTCCCGGAGGCTCTGATACAAGGAAAGTACGAGGGTTCTCGTGAGCTGAATAACCTCATGACCCTTCAGCAAACCCGGTTGCAGATACTACTCGCCTCCAGCCTGATCATCGTACTTTTCCTTGGAATGGCACTGGCACGAGAATTAACAAAGCCACTACAGCAGCTAGTTGAAATAACCAAAAAAATCAAAAATGGAGACTACTCAATCAAGGTGCCAGAAATGCACCGAGATGAAATCGGGGAGCTGGCACACACCATCGATAAAATGAGGCAGCACGTAGGCGAACGAGAGGACGAAATACTCAAACTCGCCTACGCTGACAGACTAACTGAATTGCCTAACAGAGCACTTTTCGATGATAGGCTTAACAATGCCGTCGAGCTTGGTCAACGCAAAGGTGAGCTATTTGCTGTAGTCATTCTTGACATGAATCGGTTTAAGTACATTAACGATGTACTTGGCCACGAATCCGGTGATTCTGTACTGAAGGAAGTCGCTTCGCGCTTGAAGACAACACTTCGGCGATCAGATACCGTTGCAAGGTTGGGCGGAGATGAGTTTGCACTTGTCTTGCAAGATGTCAGTGACACAAGAATTATGGCGGCGATTGGCAGGATAGCAGCGGTCTTTGAAGCACCGGTAATGTTAAATAACCAACCAATCGATATCGGCTGTAGTATCGGTATTACAAAGTATCCTGAACATGGCGAGGACGCGAGCACACTGATGCGCCGCGCAGACATGGCCATGTATTCTGCCAAACGATCTGACACAGTCTATGCCTTCTATGACGCAAGTTGTGAAGAACACAGTGAAACCCATCTGTCACTGCTTAGCGAAATAAAGCGTGCAATTGAGAAAGACGAACTACAACTATTCTTTCAGCCAAAGGTAACACTTAACGATTCGTCCGTGCTTTCAGTTGAAACGCTATTGCGTTGGCAGCACCCGACTCGTGGATTGATCCCACCTGACGAGTTTATACCGTTTGCAGAGCGAACTGGCGCTATCAAATTGATCACTCGCTGGCTAATCGGCAAAGCAATTATTCAAGCCCGAAGCTGGGTTGACCAAGGTTTAATGATCAAGATGTCAATCAATATATCGGCGCGTGATCTGCTCGACGCTGATTTCTCCAACTTCGTTAGTGAACGCCTTAAAGAACACGGAGCCCAAGCGTCAATGTTCTGTATGGAAATTACAGAAAGCGCTCTGATGGAAGACCCAGTCAAGGCAAGGCGCACTGTAGACGAGTTGCATCAACTTGGGCTGTCGATCTCGATAGACGACTACGGCACAGGCTACAGTTCACTGGCGTATGTAAAAAACCTACCAGTCAATGAGCTAAAAATAGATCGTGAATTCATCAAAAACATGATAGAGAACAAAGAAGACGTTGCCATCGTACGCTCCACAATTGAACTTGGTCATAACCTTGGTCTAAAGGTGGTTGCCGAAGGCATTGAACGCGAAGAGGAAATGCAGATGTTGAAAGACTTTGGCTGCGATGAAGCCCAGGGCTATCTGATCAGTAAGGCGCTCAGTGTCTCAGATATGGAAATATGGATATCAGAAAATCGAAAACTACCGACTGATTTCTGCGCTCCCCCTATGCTGAAAGCAGTTGGCAAAAACAGTTAGTTGTACGCGGGCACTAGCGCCGCGCTACATGTGTTAGTTACTCGATCAACCGAGCTTGGTCATTTGGTTATCAAAATACGGCTAGCGCTGCTCAACGCTAGCCGCGGCTACATGGGGCTTGCACACGCTTGCCTGCAAGAGAGCTTACACCAGTAATATCAACGCTATCAGCTAGCTCTTTTTAGTGCTCAACACACTTTTCGCAGCTGCCATCTT
>JALZUX010000038.1 GCA_023301405.1 Granulosicoccaceae bacterium
TCATTAGGTTCAGGTGACTATCCGATTATAATACACGACCGATGATCACATTTAAAAATTGAAATGATTGAATCATCCCCAGTGAAAATATTCCACTCTGACCATCCGCTTGAGACAACATATATTGCCTTCGGTTAGGAGAGATGTGTGGCGCTGGGTGAATTTAAAAGTTGCCGTCTGATGGTTATTAAGCTTATCGCTATTATTAGTAATGATATTTTTAAGTCTGTTCGGAAGTTTGAAGCCACATGGAAGATATATTTTTTCTATTTTATTCGCTACTCCATGAATTATGCGGACCAGCTACTACGGTAATATTACCTATATAAAAACAGAATAATGGAATCAAAATTGAGTGTCGAAAAAATTAACCATTGCACTGGTAACGTTGCAAAACGACACTGACACCATAGTTCCTAGCCTGTTATTACTGTGTGTATTCATTATAGTAATAAGTAGGTTTTTTGTATAAAGCTGAGTCTTATAGAAAGGGTACGCATAAGTGTATCAGTGCATTACTTAGGTGTTAACCCTAACGATGGTTTTCCCCGTTGCTAGTGCTTGAAGGCGGCCTAAGTACTTTATAGGGTCTGCCGTAAGTATTATTAAAGTTGCTTAATAAAAGTGACTCCCATAGCAGTCTGTGTTCGCACAAAAGGGACTTAATTATTTATTGTTTAGCGTGAATGTCGGAAGGCCGAAGTACGAATATTCATGTGATTGCAAGGACGAATTCATGAAGCTCAGGACGAAGCTATTATTATCTTTTCTTTTCTCTTCAATTGTACCTTTGGTTGCGGTTTCCTACTACACACTGGAAAAGGCAGAAGCCGGATTCGATGAAAAAGAAAAGGATATCCTTGAGAGTTCCCTTCATGATCGGGCTACTACAATCATCAGCTATTATGACAGTGTTCTGGCCCAAATTGATGAGGTGTCTGATAACTCCTTAGTGACCGACGCGATCAATGATTTTACCGCAGCGTTTAATGGCTTGAAATACGCAAATTTGTTCACAGCCGAAGAAGCCATTTCATTTGCTGAGGAGAAACGCCTTGCGGCAGTCACTGATTTTTATGCAAATCAATTTGGACCAAAATTTAAAGATGAAGCCCAGGTTGATGCCAGTCTAAGCGAACTTATTCCCAAAGCAGATAGCGCTCTAAGATTGCAGTATTCCTATATAGCGGCAAATCCAAATCCGCTTGGCGATAAGAATGACTTGGTGCGGGCAGAGGGTGGCGGGAGATACCATCATTTACATGAAAAATATCACAGCTATTTCAATCGTATAATAAACACCTATGGCTACTACGATATCTTTCTTGTGGAACCAAAGAACGGCGAGGTAATCTACAGCGTTTACAAGGAGATTGATTTTGCTACGTCACTGGTGTCAGGGCCACATGCGAATAGTGGCCTTGCACATTCTTATAAAGCAGCACTTGCTGATGAAAATAAGACAGAGCCAAGCTTGGTTGATTTCCAGAGATACGTACCTTCTTATAACGCACCGGCGTCGTTCATTTCCAAGCCAATTCATGAAAATGGAAAACTGATTGGTGTATTGATATTTCAGTTGCCGATCGAAAGGCTTAACAAAGCAGTCAATGGTGCGGTGGGCCTTGGGGAAACGGGAAAGGCGTTTCTTTTAAGTGGGGCTGATGGCCTTTTAAGAACGCAACTGCCATCAGTGTCTGAAAATACAATACTTGAACCGTTCATTGCGATGGACCAGGTCGAAAAGGCACTGGTAGATGGTGGTTATACCCAGTACACCGATTACCTGGGTAACCTTGTTCAATCATCAACAGCTAATATAGACGTGCTTGGTCAGGCTTGGCAATTGGTGGTTGAGCAAGATGCATCTGAAGCGTTTCGAGAGCTTGCCATCCTGCAAAGGGCCTATCATTACGCGTTCACTCTAAGTTTTATTTTCGCTATTGGCGTTGCTTTGTGGTTATTGCGCAATATTCGAAATCAACTAGGGGCAGAGCCTGACTTCCTTGACCAGATTGCCTCGGAGATAGCCGAGGGTAATTTAAACAGAGATTTTTCTGAATGCTCTAAACAGCCAACAGGAATTCTGGATACCATGGTGTCGATGCAAAGTACGCTTAAAGCACGCGATGTGTCTGATCGTGAGACCATGGATTACGTCAGTCAGTTACGTGA
The DNA here is from genome assembly GCA_023301405.1 of Granulosicoccaceae bacterium. Taxonomy (GTDB): domain Bacteria; phylum Pseudomonadota; class Gammaproteobacteria; order Granulosicoccales; family Granulosicoccaceae. The sequence goes on from JALZUX010000038.1 coordinate 2,176, forward strand.
TGGCTTGCAGAAGTTAACGACGCCTGTCGCGCTTGCAGCGAGTGATCATCGAATCATGTTTATTAATACGGCCCTTGAGGAAACACTGCAAACGTACGGCAAGGAAATACAATCTGCAGTTCCCGGGTTTGATCCATCAGACATTCTTAGCGCAACGATGTCGCAGTTCAGCGATACCCCTGGTGAAATGGCATCAACGCTGAGCTCGCTTTCGGGTGTTTATGAGTGTGAGTTTATTGCCAATAGTCGCATTTTTAAGTTGGTCTTCAATGCCATTTACTCCGCCAGCAACGAGCGGATTGGTACTTCCATGGAATGGCAAGATATCACCGACGACCGGGCAGTGATGACAGAGGTAGATGAAGTGGTGCGTGGCGCCAATAATGGCAAGCTAGAAAGTCGGATAAGTGTGGCCGATAAAAGTGGCGTTTATTTAGGGTTATCAAATGGCATTAATGGTTTGCTTGATGTTAATCAGGGTTTTGTCACCGATGTAAGTAAGTTTCTGGGGGCAATTTCTGGCGGAGATCTCACCAGTACCATAGATCGGGACTATCACGGAGCCTTTGCCGATGTGAAAAGAGATGCGAACAAAACGGTTCAAAAGCTAATGGGGGTGGTTACTGACATCCGCACGGTTGCCAGCACAGTAGATAAAGCAGCGCAGGAAATCAATGCGGGCAACAGCGTATTAAGCGCCCGCACTGAACAGGCCGCCACAAGCCTGCAGGAAACCTCGGCTAGTATGAAAGAGATGACGGAGTCCGTGGCGCAGACGGCGGATAATTCATCGCAAGCCAAAGAGTTAGCGTTAGCAACAAAGGCATTCGCAGAAAAAGGTGGGGAGGTAGTCGGGCAGGCCATTGTATCGATGGAAGGGATTAATAATTCCAGCCAAAAGATCGTCGATATAATCGATGTCATAGACGATATTGCGTTTCAGACAAACCTATTGGCATTAAACGCATCTGTTGAAGCTGCCAGAGCTGGCGAGCAAGGGCGTGGTTTCGCAGTGGTTGCAAGTGAGGTTAGAAACCTGGCCAGTCGAAGCGCCACCGCCGCAAAGGAAATAAAAGATCTCATTGAAGACAGTGTGGTGCAGGTTCAAAAGGGGTCTCAGCAAGTCAACGAATCGGGTCGGTCTTTAGAAGGTATTGTATCCCAGGTAGGTAAAGTGACGGATGTGATATCAGAAATCTCTGTTGCTTGTCAGGAGCAATCAGAGGGCATTGGCATGGTCAATAGCGCGATCACGCAACTGGATGGAACAACTCAACAGAATGCAGCGTTGGTTGCTCAGGGTTCAGCGGAGAGCCGATCAACCAGTGATCAGGCCGCAAACCTGATAGAGCTGATTGAGTTTTTCTCAACCACGTCGGCGGCAACGAAGAAGCAAGATAAGCTTAAAGTGGTGGGGTAAATGGTGGGGATTTTTTTGTGGGGTCC
>JALZUX010000039.1 GCA_023301405.1 Granulosicoccaceae bacterium
ATTTATCGTGACATCAGCAACGGCGTTGTACCGTCAGGTATCGAATATTACATGCCGCTGTTTCTCGAAGAGATGGTCACGATATTTGACTACTTATCGAAAGACGCGCTGGTGGTGCAATGTGGCAATTGCCAATCCGCCATGACTGACTTCATCGAGCAAGCCGAAGAACGCTATGAACAGCGCCGATACGACATCGAAAGACCAGTGCTTTCGCCTGATAAATTATTTCTAGACGCCGACACCACCACCGGACTGATCAAAGAAAAGCGCAGAGTTAACATCACCAACGCCGAACTACCAGACAGTGGCAGCAATCATAACTTCGCCACCAAATCTCCCGGCAAATACCCGATCACTGTGCGGATGGATCAACCGCTTGGTATGCTGAAAGCATTTCTCAGTGACTTCAACGGACGCGTGCTTTTCGCATCAGAATCCGCCGGTCGTCGAGAAGCATTCATGGAAATGCTGATTGGCAACAATATCGCCGTTGCCAGTGTTGCCGGTTTCAGTGAGTTTGCACAAAGTGATCGCAAATACAGCATTTGCGCCGCCCCCCTTGACGACGGCTTAAACGTTCCTGCCGCAGGCATCGCGATCATATGCGAATCGCAACTCACCGGAAACAAAACAAGCCATTCACGACGCACTAGACGCCGGCCTACTCAAGACAGCGATGCCGTCATCGCCAACCTGGCTGACCTGACACTCGGCGCGCCGGTGGTACACATTGATCACGGGGTTGGACGCTATCAAGGGTTAATCACCCTCGACATCGGTGGCACCAGTACCGAATACCTGTCACTGATTTACGCCAAAGAAGACAAACTCTACGTGCCGGTATCATCACTGCACTTGATCAGTCGCTACACCGGTGCATCAGAGGAATCAGCACCGTTACACAAACTGGGCGGCGAACAATGGCAGAAAGTGAAACGCCGGGCAGCAGAAAAAGCCCATGACGTGGCCGCTGAACTTCTTGAAATACATGCACGCCGCGCTGCAAAAGAAGGCCATGCCTACACCGAAGACACCAACAACTACCCGATGTTCGCCGAGTCCTTTCCGTTTGAGGAAACGCCCGATCAGGCACGCGCTATTGAAGATGTGGTAAAAGACATGCGCTCACCACAACCCATGGATCGAGTGGTTTGTGGTGATGTCGGCTTTGGTAAAACGGAAGTCGCCATGCGCGCCGCATTTGTTGCGGTAGACGGTGGCAAGCAAGTAACCATCCTGGTACCCACTACATTGCTGGCGCATCAACACCATAAAAACTTCCTTGATCGCTTTGCAGACTGGCCAGTCAAAATTGAATGCTTGTCACGCTTTGTTTCTAACAAAGAGCAACAAGTCATCATTAACGATTTGCAAGCAGGCAAAGTTGATATCGTTATTGGTACTCATAAATTGCTGCAAAAGTCAGTCAAGTTTAATAACCTTGGTCTGGTTATTATTGATGAAGAACATCGCTTCGGTGTGCGCCATAAAGAACACATGAAAGCGCTGCGTGCTGAAATTGACATGCTAACGCTTACTGCCACACCCATTCCACGAACCTTAAATATGGGCCTGGCGGGTCTGCGCGATTTATCGATCATCGCCACCCCACCGCCGAATCGTCATGCCATTAAAACGTTTGTCGGTGAATGGTCAGACACTCAGGTCAGAGAAGCCTGCCAACGCGAACTTGGCCGTGGTGGCCAGGTGTACTTTTTACACAATGAAGTAAAATCGATAGACAGAATTGCGCGCCAGATCGAAGAAATAGTTCCACAGGCGTCCATTCAAGTAGCGCACGGACAAATGCGCGAGCGTGAACTTGAAAATGTAATGCTCGATTTTTATCACCAGCGCTTTAACATATTATTGTGTACCACCATCGTGGAAAGCGGCATCGATGTACCCACTGCCAATACCATCATTATCAACCGTGCTGACAAACTAGGCCTTGCCCAATTACATCAGTTGCGAGGTCGCGTTGGCCGGTCACATCACCGGGCTTACGCCTACCTGATTGCACCGCCCGAAAAATCCATGACCAAAGACGCTGAAAAGCGACTGACCGCGCTGGAATCCCATGAGGATCTAGGCGTCGGATTTACCCTTGCCACCCACGACCTTGAAATCCGTGGCGCTGGCGAATTACTGGGCGACGAGCAAAGCGGCCAAATTCAGGAAATTGGCTTCAGTCTCTACACACAGCTACTAGAGCGCGCAGTAAGTGCCTTGAAATCCGGCAAAATACCAGACATAGAATCGCCGCTTGCGCTATCAACTGAAGTCGATATCGGCATGCCCGCGATACTTCCAGCCGATTACGTTGCTGATGTTCACACCCGATTAATCATATACAAACGCATTGCCAACGCGATCAACGACGAAGAGCTAAAAGAACTTAAAATCGAGCTGATCAATCGGTTTGGCCTATTGCCTGACACCGCCAAGCATCTATTCGCCAGTACCGAACTCAAGTTAAAATGCCAGCACCTCGGGGTTACACGACTGCAGGCGGGCAGCTCTGGTGGCCGACTGGAGTTTGACGACAAACCCAACATTGATGCCGAGGTTCTGATTAGCTTAATTCAAAAATCGCCAGCAGAATTCAGCTTCGACGGCAAAAACACGCTGCGCTTCAAACAAGAACTGGATGATGCAGAAGAAAGAATAGAGTACATTGAGCACTTGCTTCAGAAATTCCGACTTAACACGGCGGCTTAACCCGATGAATTTAACCGATTGCGCACGACCTGCAGCTCGACAGATCAAAAATCTTGCGTTGCTAACGGGCCTGCTGATTGCCGGACCACTACACGCTATTGACTACGACGTAGAAATCATCGTGTTTGAGCACATTCGCAATACCGATGTCGGTCGTGCAGATACGCTAATGCTACCCGTTATACCCGGCGCGCAACCAATCCCGGCCCTACAACTTGAAGCGAATTCAACCGACACCACCCAAGATCCCAACGCGCTAATTCGGCCATTGACAACACTGCGTCTACAAGACCAGGCCACGCAAATTAGCACTTCTAACAATCACCGGCTTGTTTATCACGGTGGTTGGCGGCAAACAGACTTCAGCCAGGAAGCAGCGCCATATATGCAAATAGCGCTAGGGCAACCGCTACAAATGTTCGCCGAACGCGGCGATGCTGACAGCCAGTATTTGCGCGGCTATAGCACACCACCGGCATCCCGACTCACCGATCAACAACCCGCCACCACGTTATACGGTGGCATCAAAGTCTGGGTAGGCCGATTTTTGCATTTCGACACACTACTCGCTTACACACCACAAGGTGGTACACGATCATATACGATGAAATCAGAAAGACGAATGCGCAGCAGACAACTGCACTACATTGATAATCCTCGCTTCGGCATCATCACCAAAATATTTCCGGTCGATGAAACAGCGGCAAATTAATGAATTTTCAAAACAGCATCGATCTGCAGTAACTTTTGCTTATTGATAACCAGCAACTAATTCAACGGTAGAGACCCATGGTTAAAAAGGGCATTAAAACTCTGATGGCCGAGGCAAATGAAGTCATTGAAACCATCACCGCTAAAGAGGCGATAGCAATCAGCGGCAATGACGACGTTACTATTGTCGACCTAAGAGACATTCGCGAGCTCTATCACGAAGGGCGCATACCAGACTCAGAACATGCGCCACGCGGAATGCTTGAATTCTGGGTTGACCCCGACAGCCCTTACCACAAGCCCGTATTTGCCAATGGCAACCGATTAGTGCTGCACTGTGCAATAGGATGGCGCTCAGCACTTGCCGCCAAAGCCCTTCACGACATGGGACTAGAAAACGTTTGCCATATCGACACCGGCTTCAAAGGCTGGAAGGAATCCGGCGGTGAGATTGAAGAAGTCAAAAAGAAGTAAACGTCAGGCACTCACCTGTTAATTAACAAATCAGCCGCAGGGAAAGTAAGACAGGCCAGTATCCCCGCACTTTTCTTTCAAACACAACAGCTCGCTGATCACTAACTAACGCTTTAAATTTACGCTAGCGATACTACTGCTTTTGCATAGAGGTTTACGATGGAAGCTGAATTCTGGAACCAACGTTGGGCGTTAAATAAAATTGGCTTCCACGAAGGTGAAACCAATGCCTTACTGGCAAAGTACTTTGGTCAATTGCAGCTTAAGAAAAACAGCCGTATCTTCCTGCCCCTATGTGGCAAGACCCGGGATATTGCATGGTTGCTTTCACAGGATGTACGCATCGTAGGCATCGAACTTAACCAACAGGCTGTCGAACAACTATTTAATGAATTAAACATCAAACCAAACATTACGCAGGTCGGTAACCTGCAACATTTCAGTCACCATAATATCGACATATTTGTCGGTGACATTTTTGATCTTTCACCACATACACTTGGCTCGGTGGATGCCATTTATGATCGTGCAGCATTGGTCGCCCTGCCACAAGAAATGCGATCCCAATACTCCACACACTTGATCGGCATCACCAACAATGCGCCTCAACTTCTTATTTGCTTCGAATACGATCAAACCTTGATGAACGGACCGCCGTTCTCGATCAATGCCATTGAAGTTGAACGGCAATATGCTGATCACTGCGATATCACGTTGATCAACACTGTTGAAGTCACTAACGGTCTACGCAATCAAATACCTGCAACAGAATCTGTGTGGATATTGCACCGCAAGACCAGTTAGTGCAAATAGTCGACAATTTGCAAAATAGTGATCAAAACAGCCTTTTACTGACTAGCGAAAACAGCCAACTAGGTGTATAAATCGGTCAGGCAATGGCGATGGCGTCGCCAACACAGCCCGCAGTGGCTGTGCGCCTGCGAACTCTGCTACCACCAACGGCAGTGCTCGCCTTCATCCTGAACGCCCGGAATATTTCCGGGGCGTAGACCCGGATCAACCGGAGTCTCTACACATGTCAAATCGAACTGAGTTTTACACCCCTGTCACCACAACAGCCACCGCGCTGCCCTTTTCTGAACAAGAATACGCAACGCGGCTGACCGGCCTACGACAAATCATGCAACAGCATGATCTTTCAGCGGTAGTGCTGACGTCTATGCACGGTATCGCCTATTACTCTGGGTTTCTATATTGTGCCTTTGGACGGCCATACGCCTGCGTTGTGACAATGGACAAAGCGGTGACTATTTCAGCTGGCATTGACGCCGATCAGCCAGCCCGTCGCAGCGTAACCGAGAACATTGTTTATACCGATTGGCAGCGTCACAACTATTGGCGCGCAGTTAAAAGCGTTACCGGAACCGGCGGCAAAGTTGGTATGGAGGGCGATCACCTCAACATGCAACAACTCGAATTATTGAAGCAGTTTATCTCACCGGAATCAGTTACCGATATTGCGGCGGCGTCGATGCAACAGCGCATGCACAAATCACAAGCCGAAATCGATCTTATTCGTGAAGGTGCTCGCATTGCAGACATAGGTGCTTACGCAATCAGAGATGCGATCAAGGTCGGCACCCGGGAAATCGATGTCGCAATGGCCGGTCGTGATGCAATGGAGCTGGCGATCAGCGATGCCTTTCCTGACTCTGAGCTGCGTGATACCTGGGTATGGTTTCAGTCGGGCATTAATACCGATGGCGCACACAACCCGGTCACAACACGCCAGTTGCAGGACGGTGATATTCTGAGCTTAAATACATTTCCGATGATCAATGGCTATTACACAGCGCTAGAACGTACTTTGTTTGTCGACACTGTTGATTCGGATTCATTAAAATACTGGCAGGCCAACGTTAGCGCCCACGAGCTTGGTATCTCACTGTTAAAGCCGGGAATCAGCTGCGCTGACGTTTGCGAAAAAATAAACCACCTCTTCGAAGATCAAGATTTACTTCAGTATCGGTCATTTGGTTACGGCCACTCATTCGGCGTTCTCAGTCATTACTATGGACGAGAAGCAGGCCTTGAACTTCGCGAGGACATCGACACGGTACTGGAGCCCGGAATGGTTATCTCAATGGAGCCAATGTTGACAATTCCACAGAGTATGGCTGGTGCCGGCGGTTATCGTGAACACGACATT
>JALZUX010000040.1 GCA_023301405.1 Granulosicoccaceae bacterium
GGGTAATTTTGAGCTAGATAATATGGTCGATTGAAGCGAATAATTGTTTTCTTCAACGAGATTAATCGTAATCGCTAGCCGAAAGGCTCGGCTCGCCGCAGACAGATCCACTGTTTCAGATAGCTACCTGATTGAGAACAGTTCGCTACGCCACACCACACCGCACTGAATGATAATTTACGGATTAGTAAGACCCCGTCGTGGATAGAGTGAAAATTACAAAGTAAAAACAAACACTATTACCCACTGCATCACTCAATTTTCTGCCGAAACACCCGCTATATACACAGTAGCCAATCGCGGAGTTGGATTGGGATTTATATCACCGGCTAAAACCAGCGGAACAATAGTGTACAAAATTCAGCCATTTTCAAGAACCACATCAGCAACAAATTGCTGTGCTGAGACGTCTACGTCACAGTTCACTGCTCCGGTCATTTCAGCCGAACAGGTTTGTTATCGCGGCGCCATGACTGTTTTGTTTATAGCCCTCTTAACAATGTTTGCTTCAACAGCCGATGCCCGATGGTACAAATGGGTAGACGAGAACGGCAATATCTCCTATCAAGATCGCCCGCCTCCGGCAAATTATAACGAATCAACTCAGGTGCTCAATGCCCAAGGGGTCACCGTAGAGCGCATTCCAAGCCGAAATGAACAGGCAGAACTGGATGCCGCACGACAAAAGCTAGATGAGGAAAATCAGCGCGATGAAATGCTGATTAAGTCTTTTCCGTCGGAAGCCGACCTAATCCGTACTCGTGACAAGCGTCTTGGCCATATTGACGGCACTGTCACCCGAATGCACGATCAACTTGTGATTCTAAACGGTAGACTTTTGCTTATCGAAGACAAAGTAACCAACCGTGCAGACAGTGGTCTGAAACCCAGCGACGCGCTGGCGTCTGACCGCATCGCCGTGATACGCAGTATTGGCAGCACCAACGCGCTAATCAAATCGAAGCTGAAAGAGCGGCGCCTAGTGGCCAACAAATACCAATCAGATTTACTGCGTTATCGTGAACTCGCAGCAGACACCCAAAGCGCCGGTCTGAACGAGTAGTCGCTAACCGCGAGCAAAGATTGCCGCCGCTTTGAATAATATGGCCCTCGAAAAATAAGCACGTAATGCGGGTGGTAGGCACGGGATTATTGCTAGCTTCAGATGGGCAAAGATAGCACCGAGCGCTAAATGCGTGCTAGCTATCTTCCCGGACAATTTGGGTGCCTACACCCGAGTCAGTAAATAGCTCCAGCAACACCGAGTTTTCAACCCGACCGTCAAGCACTGTCGCAGAACTTACTCCGCTGGCAATAGCCTCCAGTGCACACCTCACCTTTGGCAACATCCCTCCGTATATAGTGCCGTTGTCGACCAACTGATTAATTTTTGGAGGTGTCAGCCCGGTTAATAAGTTCCCTTCGGAATCCAAAATACCAGCGGTGTCAGTGAGTAACAATAATTTCTCCGCCCCAAGAACAGAGGCTACTGCACTGGCAACCAGATCGGCGTTAATGTTATAGCTTCGACCATCGGCGCCCAGACCAACAGGCGCAATGACAGGGATAAAACCGCCTAGTTTTAAGGTTTGAAGTATATCAACGTTCACTGATTCCACTTCTCCAACCTGCCCCAGATCAGTGGCATTAGTTGCCGCTTTAGCAGGTTCAAGTAACAGCGGACGGGCACGCAGCAAGCCACCGTCTTTACCGGTCAAACCGACCGCACGCCCCCCTACTTGGCTAAGCAGCGTTACGATACTCTTGTTGACTTGCGCGCCCAATACCATTTCAACCACATCCATGGTTTCTGAATCGGTTACCCGCATGCCTTGCACAAACCGGCTCTCTTTACCAAGCTGGTTTAAAAGTTGGCCGATCTGAGGCCCGCCACCGTGCACCACAACTGTGTGGATGCCCACTTGGTTCATCAGTGCAATGTTGCGGGCGAAACACATTTTGAGGTTTTCGTCGATCATCGCATTGCCGCCAAATTTGACGACAATGGTCTTACCCGCAAAGCGCTGAATGTAGGGCAACGCTTCGTTAAGTACTCGGGCTATATTGTGTCCAGTGGTTCTGTCCAAGCGGTTTGCTCCGGGGGTTATCACCCCCGTGACAGAACATCATAGAGGTAAACTTAAAACGGGAGATCCAAGCCCGGTTCAACAGCAAGCATGGCACTGCGAAATTTAGACTGAATCTCTTCAAGTGCTGATTGTGAATCAGCTTCGAATCGAATTACAAGTGATGGAGTTGTATTTGATGCACGAACTAACCCCCAACCTGCCTCAAAATCTGCTCGCAAGCCATCAATCGTGGTGAGTTTCGCGTCACCAAAATTCGCACTGTCGACGAAGGACTCCATGAACTTATGATGCTCGCCTTCAGCAAACTTAATACCCAGCTCAGGAGTGTTAATGCTGTCAGGGATTTCGCCAAAGATCTCACTAACCTTACGCGAATCACGCGACACTATCTCTAACAAACGCGCTGCGGAATATAAGGCGTCATCAAAACCATACCAACGCTCTTTGAAGAAGATATGACCGCTCATCTCGCCGCCAAGCGCGGCACCGGTTTCCTTGATACGAGCTTTGACAAACGAGTGTCCGGTTTTCCACATTTCAGCATCACCACCTGCTTCGGTAATCGCTGCTGGCAATAGACGGGAGCATTTCACATCATAAATTATCTTCGCTCCCGGGTTCCTGTCGAGTATGTCTCTGGAGTAAAGAATCATTTGACGGTCGGGCCAGATAATCTGTCCAAGGTCATCAATCACACCTACTCGATCCCCATCCCCATCAAAGGCAAGTCCAAGATCTAGTTTTTCACTGTCAACTAGCGCTGAAATATCTTGCAAATTTTCAACCTTTGCCGGGTCAGGGTGATGGTTAGGAAATGTACCGTCTACTTCGGAAAAAAGTTCATGCACTTCGCAACCAAGTTTACGAAACAACGCTGCCGCACAAACACCGGCCACACCATTGCCACAATCAGTTGCAATACGCATTTTGCGAGAGACTTTGATATCCCCAATGATTCGCTCAAGGTAAGCATCAAGAACATCTTGCTCAGCATAGCTGCCTTCCCCGCTGGCTAGATCGTCATTAACCAAGCGCTGGTAGAGTAGCTGTATTCCTTCCCCAAAGAGCGTGTCACCACCGATCATCATTTTCAGACCGTTGTACTCGGGAGGGTTATGACTTCCTGTCACCATTATACCGGTGCCAGTCTCAAGATGATAAGTTGAGAAATACAGGACTGGGGTTGGCACCATGCCGATATCAATCACGTTACACCCTGTGCTTTGGATGCCTTTGGCTAATGCAGCGATCAGATCTGGACCTGACAAGCGGCCGTCGCGGGCCAGTGTTACTGTGCTCTGACCACGGGCCAGGCTTTCAGAGCCAAAAGCTCGGCCAATCTGTTCGACCGCTGCTGGCGTCAGTGCATCAGCCACTACTCCGCGGATGTCATAGGCACGAAATATCGAAGCGTCTATATTCATGTACTACCTCTGGCTATACATTATCTGGTTGAAAGGGTGCTTGGTTTGTAGAAGCACAAAACCCGCCATCCATTTTACACCGTAAGAACAACAACTTGTTAAGATTTATATTGTATCGCCTCGTCCCCGTCAGATAATTAAGACTTTCTCGTCGCATCCTGCCACGGCTGCTCACTTCACAAAAATCAAACCTCATCATGAACAGAGCTTACAGTGGAACGGCTTGTGTACAGACTACGTGTTGCCTCCACAGCTGCTAACACGCCCTTCCTCTGTCAACGGACAATCACATTGCACACCACTGCCAACCTCCGTCAGGGTTTATTAGACCAGACCAAAGAACTCAAGCTCTCACAACAACTCACCTCATTTCCCAATGAAATTCTGGAATTGTCCAATACCCTGGAAGTTTTAGATTTATCGAATAACCAGTTAAGCCAATTGCCATGTGACTTTGCTCGACTAAAAAAACTTAGAGTGCTATTTTTATCAAACAATCAGTTCAAAGAGTTGCCCTCTGTACTTGCAGAATGTCCAGCGCTTTCAATGATCGGGATCAGGAACAACCAAATGAAGGTGGTTCCTGAGCACTCTTTACCATTGACAACACGCTGGTTGATTCTGACCGATAATCAAATCAAGAAAATGCCAGATTCGCTAGGACAATTGCCCTATCTACAAAAGCTGATGTTAGCCGGCAATCAATTGACAGCGCTCCCGGACACCATAGCTCAATGCCACTCATTAGAACTTTTCAGGGTCTCGGCAAACCAGCTAACGAATCTGCCAGATTCATTATTGCATCTGCCAAAATTGTCATGGCTTGCCTTTTCGGGAAATCCCTTTTGCGATTCTCAAGCACCAATAAACTCCACCCTACCTGCCATTGCATGGTCTGATATCGACAGCCATGAAATATTGGGGCAAGGTGCCTCAGGCATTATTTCAAAGGCCACATGGCGAAGTAATGCATGCTCGATGGGAGGCACTAACTTGCCAATCGTTGTTAAAAAGTACAAAGGTAGCTTGACCAGCGATGGGTATTCAAAAGATGAACTCGCTGCCGTCATAACTGCCGACTGCCATCCGAACTTAATCCCACTTGTTGCTCAAATTGACGATGACTGCCGCCCGGGCCTGGTGATGCAAAGAATCAGCAAAGACTACAAATGCCTGGGGCAGCCGCCAAGCATGCAAAGCTGTACACGAGACCAATTTAACAATGAGTTTACCTTGGCTGCGCCAGACATCCTAAAAGCCGCAATTCAAGTAGCAGACACTATGCTGCATTTGCTAGAGAAAAAAATCTGCCATGGTGACCTGTACGCACACAATATTTTAATAAACCAAAACGCCGATATCATCCTAAGCGACTTTGGCGCAGCGTCTTCTTATGACTCATTAACGGTGTCACAATCAGAGTCTATGCAAAAAATTGAAGTACGTGCTTTTGGTTGCCTACTGGAAGACTTACTCACAATTTGTAAACACAGTCCTTCTGCGTTAACTGAACAATTAACTGCCTTAAAAAAAGACTGTCTACTCACTACAGTCGCAGCGCGTCCTACGTTCAAAAAAATCAAATTGGCGTTAACAAGAATCCACTCTCACCAAGGCGACACGCCAGTCGATT
>JALZUX010000041.1 GCA_023301405.1 Granulosicoccaceae bacterium
AGGGCTTACAGTGGTGATATTGGCTACCTTGGAATTAAGCAAAACACCCAAATTTACGTCAACACCACTAGATACATAAAAACAGCGCAGGAATCTCAAGTCGATATCCCGTTAGCTTCTCACGGAGTATCGAACCCAAACACAGCCCTAACTACTGTTAAAAACAACACTGGCACACATCAATCCACTACAAAAAGCGATGTTCCTCCAACAGATCAGGCAAGTCATTTTCATAAAGAACAATATCTTTACCAGTCAACTCTAACTGCGACAGATGCTCGCGCGCGGCCTCAAGCGAGGCTACCGGCACTACTTCCGGGCCTTCACCCCCAAGCGCTTCAACAAAAGACGGGATACGATCAGGGTTCACTACCACCGCAATATCGCAGTGCTTGATACATAGCGTCCCAAGGCGCTGATGAACGGCATCATGCTCGTCGCCAAGTTCAGCGATCCCGGGCGTCACCAGTATTGCCTTGCCACCGCGCTCGCTGGCCATTTGGCGAAGCACTTTTACGGCGTTTCCAAAACCATACTCATTGGAATTATAAGCATCATCAAGAATGGCCGGTTGACCGGGAAAATCTTTCAACTCAAGACGATGTGTCACCTGCGCCAGACTATCGGTGACGCCGGGCAGACGATGAGTCACTGCCGGATCAAGCTTATGCAACAACGCAATGCAAAGCGCTGAGTTCATTATATTGTGGCTGCCCAGCAGTGGAATTTTATAAGAAAACGGTGTGCTATCTGCCAATAATAATTCGATATGCCAACTGCCCTCTTTAAGCACACTTGATGTTATTTTTACATCACAAGCATCAGATTCACCCACGACAATAAATTTTTCAGGGTGGCTTTGCTGCAAGTGCTGGAAAGGCGCGTTTTTCATGACGTCTTCACTCACTACTACTGCCTTGCCATGCGCGCAAATCCAGTCGGCAAGTTCTGCTTTCGCTATAGCGGTTTTTTCAATGCCACCAAAGCGCTCTGAGTGAGCATCACCTACGGCCGTCACCATGCCGTAATCTGGCTGCACAAATTGACTAAGACGTTCAATGGAGCCTATCTGGTAGGCACCCATTTCAGCAATGAAGTACTGGTGGGCGGGTTGCAAACGCTGTCTGATGTGTCGGGTTAAGCCTAACTCGGTATTGATGCTGCCTTTACTGAAAAATACCGGGCCAGACACTTCAAGAAGTTCAGCCAGAATATGCTTGACCGTGGTTTTACCAAAAGAGCCGGTAATACCTATTCTAAGTGCTTTGCTTTCCTGCAAACGGGTCTTGGCTTCCCGAATGTAGCCGTTGTTAATGTTATCCTGAGCAGGCTTTAATAAGGCATTAACCGCCATCACAACAAACGCCACCGACTGCAGCGCTATGAAAGCCAGCGGCTTAAACATCATACTAAGCAGCACCAGCACAGCCAGTACAATCCACACTATTGTGCGAATACGCTTTAGGCGGTCGGTAACGACTAGTGGTTTTTTGTATCGATAAGATTGTTCAAACCAGGCAATAGCAAAAAAAGCCACAGCGGCAAGCAACAGCATTGCCGGCGCAGCGGCTAACCATCCCACCACTAAACAGACCAGCAATACCACACTGGCTTTGATATCAAACAGCCTGACGTCACGCCAAGCGTTAGTAAAACGTGTGGCGTCGTACTCTTCTTGTTGAAAGTACACCAAAATTGTATTGCCGCGCACAAACAGCAAATACGCCAGCGCCAACCCAAAAACTACGGTAAATACACCGGTCACTGCCCCACCTCTTGTATTAGCTCTTTTATTCCCAGCGCCACCTGATGACGCCCGCGACTAAGGATATCGAAATGATTAAACCGGGGACAAACTACCAACTGTGACTGCGGAATTAATTGCGCTAGACGCTGCCCGATCGACACCGGTGTTTCGAAATCAAGCGCACCATAGAGCATTCGGGTGGGCACATTAATGTTGCCCACATCAGCGCTTTGGTCTTCGGCGATGACTTTCAAAAAAACATCACGCAGACCGATTTCAGCACTGTGAATGTAGTCAGCACTGCCGTACTGTTTTTCAAGCTGTTTGATTTCGTCCTGACTGCTTGCGCGCTTTTTAGCTAATTGGAATCGAAAACGTTGCAGGCGGCTTTTCGCCTTGTGCAGGAAGTTGCGCTGTATAGGTATGCCGGCGCTAGACACCAGCACCAATGCTGATAATGACTGCGCATGCCTGACTGCCAGCCTTAAGCCTACCCTGCCACCAAACGAATGCCCCACCCATATCACCGGTCCTACCTGCTGCTGGACCAGAAATTTATTGACATGATCAGCGTATTCAACCGTGCCCCAACCCTGTGGCGGGCGCGGCGTTTCACCGAAGCCGGGCAGATCAAGCAGAATGCAATTGGCAATCGGCGCAATGGATTCTGCGATCTGAATAAAATCATGATGGGTTCGGCCCCAACCATGGGCAAAGACAACGGTAGGTGCGGCGGGTGACCCGATACTAATATATTTCATATTGCCTGAATTCGATCATATAATGAGTTGCCGGAACAGAACATGGCGCCAAGTGCAATCGTAACTTGCTGCACAGAAAGTATTCTCAAATTTACGTTTAAAAATCTCAAGGGTTAAGCACTGTTGAAACGCAAAACTACAATCGCAGTGATCTTCGGCGGCCCGTCACAAGAGCACGATGTCAGTGTTGTCAGCGCATCACAATTAATGGATGCCATTGACACCCGCCACTACGATGTACTGCCGGTTTACCTTGATTTCGAAAACCGCTTTCACACCGGCCCCCGCCTCAGAGACGTAGAAGCTTATCGTCCCAGACCAGCTGGCATGACGCCGATAAAATTCGGATGGGGCCCGGCTGGTCCATATTATCAAATTAACAGCCAGCCAAACCAAAATCGCGTCGATTGTGTACTGCCTGTATTGCACGGGCCGTTTGGCGAAGATGGTCGGCTACAAGGCTACTTCGAGACCATGGGCATACCGGTGGCGGGCTTCTCGGCGATCAATTCTGCGATTGCAATGCGTAAAGATGCCACCAAAGCACTGGTTAAAACCGAAGGCGTCAACGTACTTTCCCACGTGACTGTCAGTCGCGGCAAGCAGGCCTCTGCCCAAACATACGTTGCCAGAGCCGAAAAAGAAATTGGCTACCCGGCCATTATCAAGCCCTGCCACCTGGGCTCAAGCATTGGCGTGGGCGTGGCAACCAATCGCGATGAACTCATCACCGCCGTTGAGCAAACTCTGTCTCTTGATTCCATTGCCCTTATTGAACCCAGAGTCAGCAACCTGGTGGAATACAACATCGCCCTGATCAACGACAACGACAACATTCTTGTGTCCGCCATTGAAACCCCTAAAAGCACTACCGATTTGCTGGATTTTCGCGAGAAATATCTGTCAGAAGACGGCACGGCCGGCGGCGCCAAAGGCGACTTCCTGCCCTCGCAAGGCATGCTGTCCCTAACCCGTGACATCAACCCCGTGCTTTCACCCGAATTACAAGAGAAAATTCATACCTACGCGCGTGATTCCTTCCGAATTCTGGGCGCTCGTGGCGCGCCCCGAATTGACTTCCTAAGTGATGCAAAAACCGGCGAACTGTGGTTCAACGAAATCAATCCGATCCCCGGCTCGTATGGGTTTTTTCTATGGGAAGCAGCAAAGCGACCACTGTTGTTTCCAGAACTAGTGGCTCACCTGGCCGAAGAAGCAATGAATACATCTCTCAAACATTTTGATGACCCGGTTCCGGCGGGCGCACGGCTGCTGCCCCGTTAAGCAGCACCTGGTATTTTTTTACTCCGCAGGACGCACACGCAGAAAGCGCGCAAAGCGGGGCTTACCCGACTGTGTTCGCCCCTGATACCGATAACTAACAACAGCACCAACAGCCGGTGGCGAACGGCGCTCCGCATCTGACAACCCACTGCCCAGCCGGAAAGACACGCCAAGATCATCAACCACCAATAGCGACCCGGTCATTCCTTTGTATTTACCCTTGCCCGGCGCGTAGCCCACCACCCGGGCCTCGGCATCCTGATGGCTCTTAAGTTTCAACAGACCTTCATGACGACCACCCCGATAAGGCAGATCCGCTTGCTGCAACATCAGCCCTTCACCTCCGCCAGCTACAACACGGGCCAACCATTCCTGCAGGAGAACCGGATCTGCAATACGCTTTTGCTCGACAAGCTGCAGCCAAGGAACAGAATTGTTAACCATCTTGGCGCTAATTTTCTGCTGCCGTTGCGTAAAATCACCTTCAAATTGCGGTGCATCAAACACGTAAAAATGTACCCGCCGCCATGCACTGTCATCGGCAACCATATCGCGGATAGTTTGCATCAATAACTGAAACTGACCACGCCCGATCCATAGCTCACCATCCAGCACATAATCGGGCAACTGATCGGTAAACCAGTCAGGGGCATGGTAAATATTTCCACCACGGGATAACAAATTTTCACCGTCCCACCATACACGCGCGCCATCTAGCTTCTCGCTAACCCAGTAACGAGACAGATCAATGTCATTGTGATACACCTGCGCCAAAGACAGCGGCGGTGCGACTGCACCGAGCGCACTTGAGATAACCACCGGAGAGGCAAGACCACAGACCATGGCCGCCGAAAAAACAACACTACGACACTTCATTTAATTACTTCCACTACTCACTACTACCACTGATTTTCAATGAAAACTATCTGCCAAACTGTTAACCAGTATTCAAAGCATCAATCCTAAAGCACCAACAACAAACCATCTCACCTCCCACTCACTACAAAAAAGTCTATCTGAAGCGGCTAAGA
>JALZUX010000042.1 GCA_023301405.1 Granulosicoccaceae bacterium
ATCACGCTGATCAAGTCGCTCCGCCACCAGCGCCCTGGCATAGAGCAGCGACGTATCATCCGCATATTCAGCTAGGCCTTCCGACAAAACGTTAAATGCTTCCTGGTGTTGATCACTGCTATTCAACAGCCGGCTTTCTGCGTTGATCAGCCGTATTTGTACTGACCTGTCTTCAGAGAAATCTTTAAGGTTTGCAATCAGAGCACGACCCTTGTCGACTTCACCAACCAGCCCGTAGAGTTCCGCTGATCGTATGTGTGAATCAAAATAGTGATCCCCCCCCTGCACCAACTGATAACGATCAATCGCTTCAAGGTAGTCTCTACGGCTATCAGAAATTCTAGCAAGGTAATAACTGGCGCTGTCTTGATGCTTGCCAAGCTCGACCGCACTCGACAAATACTCTTCTGCCTTTTTGACGCGCTGGATTTCAAGGCTCAACAAACCAATTGAATACAATACATCAGCATCGGCGGGAAATTGATTGGCGATTTCATCAAAGCGGTTTACTGCTTCTTCAAACATACCGGTTTCAACCAATAATCGGGCATAACCAAGCTGCGCTGGCACGCGGTCAGGGTATTGGCTTAAAAAAGCCTTTAATGGCTCAAGCGCGCCTTCGCTTTCACCCGCCTCAAGTCGCAAGCGTGCGTTAGCTAAAATGGCGTCAATATATTCAGGGTCAATGGCAAGCGCCCGGTCAAAAGCTTGTAACGCAGTTTCCTGCTCTCCTCTGGACATCGCAAACCGACCAATGCCAAATTGTGTCTCTGCGCTGTTCGGGAATCGCTCACCCAACTCTGCCAGCACCTTGGCGCCAGTCTCTGCGTCTGGCTGACTGAGAATTGAACTGACGACACCGGGTATCACCTCTGACATCGGACCTTCGGATAGGTTGATCACTTTCTCGAGCGCCAGTGATGTTGTATCAACATCTTTTTGATGCAGCGACACCTGAGCGCGATGTTGCCAAGCGTCAACACTGTCAGGGACTAGATCAACCCACATGCCAGCCGCCTGATCAGCGCTTTCCCAGTCTCTACTATATAACGCCAGTTTCACGGCACGTTCAACCACTCGAGTGTCATTGCTCTGCGTGGCCGCATCAAGGTAGTTTTTGGCGGCGATATCAACTCTGCCGCGTCTACCGGCAATTTCCGCCGCCAGAATTTTATAAATCAAATCTGCTTCTTCAGCGATACTAGCCTGCGCCTCATGCCACTTCTGGTGACTGACCAACAGCCCGTCACCCACAGGAACAGAACTTCCCGTCGAGACTTGAGCCAGAGCAGCCTCAGACGGTTGCACAGACAATTGTGCGTTGGTTTGGGTACTACAAGCACCTACCAGCGACACTACAATGGTCGAAAGTGTGATTGTTTTCAAAACTGAGCCACCGGTATTGATGTCCAAATCTATTGTTCAACCTTATAATGCTTCTGCTGTTCATCAGAACACGAGAACCCTGCAAACGCAAAGTTACCAAAACCTGACCTTTCAAGACAAATAAATTGCTTTTTGTAATGCTCAACAATAGTTCTACGAACAGTCAAAATATAGCGTTTGCCTTGCGTTCTGGCGAAAAGCCGCTATCTCTTGCCAAGCGAACTTAATGTTTCAGGCCACCTCACCGCCAGCGATCAGATTTGGTAACATTTACCCATGTCATTAGTAGCCATTGGCCTTAACCACCACACTGCCCCCGTCGAAATACGCGAGCAAATAACATTTGCCCCTGAACGGATTGGCGATGCACTGCTTGAGTTGCGTGCCAAACTTAGCGTTCCGGAAGCCACTATTGTGTCTACCTGCAACCGCACTGAAATTTACTGCGGAATGGACACCAACCAAACCGCTCACCTGGTCAGTTGGTTGCACGATTATCACCGTGCGCCTCGCGAAAGTTTCTCACCATTTCTATTTACCCACTACGATCGCGACGCCGTGCACCATTTAATGAGGGTTTGTAGCGGACTTGACTCCCTGATTCTGGGAGAGCCGCAAATTCTTGGCCAAATCAAACAGGCTTACCGTGATGCTGGCGATTCCGGCACTGTGGGCAAAAATCTTAGCCTGCTTTTCCAATCAGCATTTAATGTAGCCAAACAGGTCCGCACAGACACTGCCGTGGGCGCCAGCCCGGTTTCAGTTGCTTTTGCCGCGGTAACGCTTGCCAAACAAATTTTCGGCGAGCTAAAAAACCACACAGCTTTGCTAATCGGCGCTGGCGAAACTATCGAACTGGCGATACAGCACTTAAAAGCCTCCGGCATTGGCAATATCATCATCGCCAACCGCACGTTGTCCAAAGCCCAGGCACTGGCCGACCAATATCAGGGCACGGCCACAACCCTAGGTCAGATTCCCGGTGTACTGGCCCAGGCTGATATCACCATTTCATCCACCGCCTCGCAACTGCCTATCCTTGGTAAAGGTGCTGTAGAACAAGCACTTAAAGCTCGCAAACACCGCCCCATGGCAATGATCGACATCGCTGTACCACGAGATATCGAGCCCCAGGTTGGTGATTTATCAGACGTATTCTTATATACAGTTGATGATCTGGCAGAAATAATTGATCGCGGCATGCAGGCCCGGCGCCAGGCCGCTGAAAAAGCCGAGCACATTATTGATCATCAAGCCAATTCATTTATGCGCAAAATGCGTGGTCTTGATGCCGGCACCACCATCGCCGAACTACGCGCCCAAGCAGCTGAACTGCAGCGGCAAACGTTAGAAAACGCCATGGCGTTACTTGCTAAAGGTGAATCACCAGAGAAAGCGTTACAATACTACGCACACACCTTCACCAACAAGCTGTTGCACACTCCATCAACTCAACTTCGTGCAGCCAGTGAGTCCGGTGATCAAAAAGTTATTCAGGCAGCCCGCCAATTGTTTAATCTGAAAACAGATCCTGACAACAGTAAAAACTAAGTAGAAAAACTGTGAAAGCCTCAATTAAGTTAAAACTGGAAGCCCTCAGCGAGCGGCACGAAGAAATCGGCGCCCTGCTTGGCGAACCGGAAGTAATCTCTGACCAAAATCGCTTTCGTGACTTATCAAAGGAATACGCGCAACTCGAACCCGTTGTAAACACCTACAGCCAGTTCGAAACCGCCACCGGTGACCTTGGCAGCGCCAAAGAGATGGCCGAAGACCCGGACCCCGAAATGCGTGAGATGGCAAGAGATGAAATCAACTCGGCCGAACTGCAGCTTGAGCAACTTGCCACAGAATTGCAAAAGCTGTTACTACCAAAAGACCCACGCGATGAAAACAACGTGTTTCTCGAAATACGCGCTGGTACCGGAGGCGATGAAGCCGCCATCTTCGCGGGTGACCTGTATAAAATGTATTCGCGCTATGCTGAATCAAAAGGCTGGAACGTTGAACTGATCAACGAACGCGACGGGGAACACGGTGGCTACAAAGAAGTTGTCGCCCGACTTGAAGGCAACGGTGTTTTTTCAAGATTGAAATTTGAATCCGGCGCACACCGCGTGCAACGGGTACCGGAAACAGAATCACAAGGGCGTGTTCATACATCAGCAGCCACAGTTGCCATTTTACCTGAGGCCGAAAAACTAGAAGAAATCACCATTAACCCATCTGACTTACGCGTTGATACTTTTCGTGCGAGTGGTGCTGGTGGACAGCACATTAATAAAACCGATTCTGCTATTCGTCTCACCCATCTGCCAACCGGCATTGTGGTGGAATGTCAGGACCAAAGATCACAACATAAAAACCGCGCACAGGCGATGTCACTATTACAAGCACGCTTAGCCAACGACGAAGCAGACAAGCAACACGCCGAGCAATCTGAATCACGCCGCTTGCAAGTCGGCAGTGGTGATCGTTCAGAAAGAATACGCACTTATAACTTTCCACAAGGACGCGTGACTGATCATCGCATTAACCTCACCTTGTATAAGCTTGATGAAATCGTCAACGGATCACTTGAACAAGTCATTGATCCACTGTTGGCAGAACATCAGGCAGACATGCTTGCAGAATTAGCCGACGACTAAACCAACCGGTTTTTGTACAGGTCAAATCAGTTAACACTCACAACACATCAATTGCGGAACTGCTGAAAGAGGCTAGCTCACTACTTGGCCAGACCTCTGACACAGCTCAGCTTGACGCAGAAATACTGCTATCACATTGCCTGGGGAAAAACCGCGCCTACCTGTATACATGGCCTGAAATCACACCAGACACAACAGTGATTAAACAGTTTCAGCACCTAACCACACAACGAGCTCAGGATATACCCATTGCGTACATCACCGGTGAACAGGAATTCTGGTCGCTACCTTTTAAAGTAACACCCGACACCTTAATACCCAGGCCCGAAACAGAACTGATTGTGCAATTGGCGCTTGACCTCCTTGCCTCACAAGACGGCCCGATACTTGATCTGGGTACCGGGTCAGGCGCGATCGCCGTTAGTATTGCGACCGAACTCAAACAGCCAGCAATTATCGATGCGGTCGACAACAGCAGCGCCGCACTGGCCATCGCAAAATACAACGCAAAACAACAAAACACAGACATAAATTTTTTCGAGTCTGACTGGTTCAATAGTGTTTTAAGAACTAACTACCAGTTAATCATCTCAAACCCACCCTATATTGCTGAACACGACCCTCACCTGAGCCGCGGCGGACTACAACACGAACCACTTGCAGCATTGCAAGCGGCCGATGCCGGTTTAGCTGCTATAAATATTATTGCGCACAACGCCCACAACTATGCCGTCTCTGGCGGTTGGTTATTGATAGAACACGGCTATGACCAGGGACCCCAGACACGCAACATATTTCAACAGTCGGGCTTAACCCGGGTTCACACAGAACAAGACCTTGAATCACGTGACAGAGTAACGTTGGGGCAGTTCTTATAAGAGCTCAGAAAACGGGGCTTATAAACAAACCG
This sequence comes from Granulosicoccaceae bacterium, assembly GCA_023301405.1. Taxonomy (GTDB): domain Bacteria; phylum Pseudomonadota; class Gammaproteobacteria; order Granulosicoccales; family Granulosicoccaceae. The sequence goes on from JALZUX010000042.1 coordinate 4,945, forward strand.
CCAGTAATGGTAGCCCCCACACATTAAGAAATAACTTTTCAAACACCGCATTATGAATGACAACGAAATAAAGCCAGAAAACACTTATGCTGCCATTGATCTTGGCTCTAACAGTTTTCATATGGCGGTAGCGGGAGCAACCAGCTCACACCTGCAAATGATCGATAAAGTTCGCAGACCCGTGCGCATGGGCTCCGGGCTTGATGAAAACAACAACATTACGCCCACCACCATGGAACGCGCACTTGATTGCCTGGCTATTTTTCAACAACGGCTGCGCGGTGTACCAAC
>JALZUX010000043.1 GCA_023301405.1 Granulosicoccaceae bacterium
GGGTGGTGCTGTCGTCAGTGTTGGTCAATTTTCAGGCCGGTAGTCTATTCGCTTGCTGCCCAATCCCAGTAGGCTTCCCGGGCCAGTTTGGCGATGGGGCCGGCTTGTAGGTTTCGATCTTCAAGTTGAGTGACAGGCGTTACCTTGGCAATGTTTCCGGTCGCGAATATTTCATCGGCGGTTCTGAAATCGTCAATTGACAGGGTGGTTTCATGCACCAATTTGCCAGCGTTTTGCAGTAAATGGGTCATTCGCTTTCTGGTGATCCCGTTCAGGAAAGTGCCATTGGGCGCTGGTGTAAAAATTTCCCCGTCTTTGACCATCATGATATTAGAGGTGGCTGTTTCTGCCACGTTGCCTAGTGCGTCGCAGACGATGGCGTTTTTAAAGCCGGCGGCATTTGCCTCACGCAGCATTCGGGCATTGTGTGGATACAAGCAGGCGGCTTTGGCGTTGACCAGCTGCATCGATAACAGGGGGCGGCAAAAACTGGTGGGGCATAGCGTCATGCTGGCGTCTTCGCCGGGCATTGGCACGTTTTCAAGACACAAGCAAAATTGAGTTGACTCCGGGTCGCCGCCGACCACTGATGGGTCTGATTCTTTCGACCAGTACATTGGGCGGATATATACAGCCTCGTCGGCAGGGTAGTTTTCAAGCCCCTCCAGCGCAATATCGACCATTTCGGTTACAGACAGCGTGGGCCGCAGACCCATGGCTAGTGCGGATTGATTGGCGCGCTCACAGTGTGTGTCCAGGTCTGGAGTGACACCGTTAAATTTTCTAGCGCCATCGAACACCAGTGTGCCCAGCCAGGTGCCGTGGTCGGCTGCGCCCATGATCGGGGTATTGCCTTTTTCCCATTTTCCATTGAAGTAAGTGAAGATGTTGTTACCAACGGCCATGCGTAGATCCAGTTCAGTCGAGCAATTGGCAATGGTAACAGTCTGCGCACTGAGGAAAAACCGCTCAGCAGGCATATTGCTCAGTTACGACTTAGAATTTGACCAGTTGGATAAATAATGCTTAAACTGAGTCAACGATTACTATCGGGGGAAGCAATGTCAAATGAACACCGATCCTATTCAGGGTTAAAAACTGATCTGCACCACCCACTTAATGCGCACGAAGCAAGCGTTGAGTCGGACCGGTGTTACTTCTGTTATGACGCACCTTGTGTCACAGCGTGCCCGACGGGAATCGATATCCCAATGTTTATTCGCCAAATTCAGACTGGAAACCCGAAAGGCTCGGCGAAAACTATTTTTGACGAAAACATACTCGGCGGTATGTGCGCGCGGGTTTGTCCCACAGAAACCTTGTGTGAGCAGGCCTGTGTTCGAACCACTGCTGAAAATAAGCCGGTGAAAATTGGTGTGTTGCAACGCTTTGCCACCGATCATGTGCAGGCAACTGGCGAGCATCCCTACCAGCGGGCTGAATCCAGCGGCAAGGTTGTCGCAGTGGTGGGGGCTGGTCCTGCTGGTCTGGCCTGTGCGCATAGGCTTGCACTTTACGGACACGCCGTCACCTTGATGGACGCCAATCCAAAGCCGGGTGGTTTGAATGAGTACGGCATAGCCAGCTATAAAACAGTCGATAATTTTGCTCAGCGTGAAGTGGAGTTTATTCTGTCGGTTGGCGGCATTGAGCAACAGCAAGGCGTGTGGCTTGGGCATGACGTAACGCTTGCAGACCTAGCTGAAAAATACGACGCGGTTTTTCTGGGTGTTGGTCTTGGTGATGTTAACCGGGCCGAAATCGAGGGGGATGCCCTGGAAGGTGTTTCTGATGCCGTTGAATTTATCGCCGACCTAAGACAGGCTCAAGACTATGGGCAGCTTACTGTAGGTCGACGTGTTGTGGTTATCGGTGGTGGAATGACGGCAATTGATGTGGCAGTGCAGACAAAAATGTTAGGGGCAGAGGAAGTCACAATAGCCTATCGGCGTGGTGCCGAAAGCATGAATGCCAGTGAGTATGAGCAGCACCTGGCGCAAACAAACGGGGTGACAATCAAGCACTTTGTTCAGCCGTTGCGATTTATAGATGACGGCAGTGGAAGTGTGGCAGCGGTTGAGCTTGAATACACCAGCAATACCGATGGCAAGCTCAAAGGTACCGGCGAAAAATTCACCATTGACGCTGACACGGTTTTTACAGCCATAGGCCAGACAATGCCAAAGGACTTGCTTGAACCGGGGTTGGTCGAGATGGAAAATAATCGGATTGTGGTTAATCAAGATCGTAAAACAAGCCATGCAAAGATATACGCGGGGGGCGATTGCATTAGCGGAGGAGAAGATCTGACCGTGGCGGCGGTGCAAGATGGCAAGCTTGCCGCCGAGGCCATTCATCGTACTTTTTCCACTACTGGCACAGGGAGTTAATCATGGCTGATTTAACCAATAATTTTGTCGGTATAAAGTCTCCTAACCCGTTTTGGTTGGCCTCTGCACCTCCTACAGATAAAGCGTATAACGTTAACCGGGCCTTTGAAGCGGGTTGGGGTGGCGTGGTGTGGAAAACACTGGGTGAGGACCCCCACATCGTTAATGTGAATGGTCCACGCTATGGTGTAGTGCACTCGGCTGACCGGCGTGTTATTGGTATCAATAATATTGAGCTGATCACTGATCGCCCTTTGCAAACTAACCTTGATGAAATCAGACAACTAAAAAAGGACTGGCCTGATCGGGCAATGATTGTATCGTTGATGGTGCCTTGCGAAGAAAAGCACTGGAAGCACATTTTACCTATGGTTGAAGACACTGGCGCTGACGGCGTAGAGCTTAACTTCGGTTGTCCGCATGGCATGTCAGAGCGTGGCATGGGCGCCGCCGTGGGGCAGGTGCCTGAATACATAGAGATGGTCACTCGCTGGTGTAAAGAAGTTACCCGTATGCCGGTAATTGTTAAGCTAACTCCCAATATTACCGATGTTCGGTTTCCAGCGCGTGCGGCCAAAGATGGCGGTGCTGATGCGGTCTCTTTGATCAACACCGTTAGCTCTATTGTCAGCGTTAACCTTGATACGATGTCGCCTGAACCCTCAATAGACGGCAAGGGCTCTCACGGTGGGTATTGTGGCCCGGCGGTAAAGCCAATTGCGCTAAACATGGTGGCGCAAATTGCACGTGATCCCGAAACAGCGCAATTGCCTATCTCTGGTATTGGTGGAATTACGACCTGGCGGGATGCCGCAGAGTTTCTGGCGCTTGGCGCAGGCAATGTACAAGTGTGCACAGCGGCGATGACTTACGGATTTAAAATTGTCGAAGAAATGATCACCGGTCTCAACACCTGGATGGATGAAAAAGGCCATGCCAACCTTGAAAGCGTCATTGGACGCGCCACTCCTAACGTAACCGAGTGGCAGTACCTGAACTTAAACTATGTCACCAAGGCACGAATTGATCAGGACAAGTGCATTCAGTGTGGTCGCTGCCATGTGGTTTGTGAAGACACCTCACACCAGGCAATCACGCAGCAGGTTGACGGTAAGCGTCACTTTGAAGTGATCGACAAAGAATGTGTCGGGTGTAATCTGTGTGTCAATGTTTGCCCGGTAGATGAATGCATCACCATGGAACAACTTACCAGCGGCGAGGACCCGCGAACAAACCGTAAAATTGAACCTGAGTACGCTAATTGGACAACCCATCCTAATAACCCCATGGCGGGTGGGTAGCGCGGGTGGTTAATTGCACTCAACTGGCGTTAGCGAGGTAGTAATCCATTGAGAATAATTGTCTTCAATGTGGCTTCTGCGTCGGAAAATAAATTATCCGGGTCATTACTGAGCAGTTCCGCTTGCACATGGAAATCAGCGTAGTGTTGTGTGGTGGCCCAGATGAGAAATAACAGGTTGAGCGGCGTTACTTTGGCAAGCTTGCCTGAATCTATCCAGTGCTGGATCACAGCGCATTTTTCATCAACCAGCGCTTTGAGGTCATTCTGCAAAAACTGCTTGATCATTGGCGCGCCCTGTAATATCTCATTGGCAAACAATCGGGATGCTTCAGGGGCTGATTTGCTTAGGGCAAGCTTTGACTGAGTATATTTCCATAGTTGATCAGCTGGATCACCGTTTGGGTCAAGTGCGGTTAGCGGGGCGAGCCACTCAACTAAAGTGTGCTCTAGAACGGCGGTATAGATATCGTTTTTGCTTTTGTAGTAGTACAGCAGGTTTGCTTTTGACATTTCGCTGCCTTCAGCAATTTGCGCGACTGTGCTGCCGCGGTAGCCAAAGCGCGAAAATACGTCGAGCGCCGCGTTTAAAATGCGCTCGCGGTTTTGTACTTGTATACGCGTGCTCTTCTCAGGCGATGGTTTCTTTTGTGAATCATCTAGCAGCATATATTTTCCGGCGACATCCTGACTATTGGTCGTTGACCATTGCGCCAAGCTGGGATAGTTTGGGTCTTGACCAATTGGTCAGATTCCCTTCAATGTCAATTATAGGGTTGCTTTACATATAGATGGAAGCAACTACTACGAGGACACGCGAAAGCGTTGCATAAAACTATGTCTAAATCTGTCACCAGGCCCAACAACCTTGAAGCGTTCTGGATGCCCTTTACGGCAAACCGTCAGTTTAAACAAACACCGCGAATGATGGTGGCCGCAAAGGACATGCACTATACCACCGACGACGGACGCCAGATAATGGATGGCACGGCGGGCTTGTGGTGCTGCAATGCGGGCCACGGTCGCCCGAAAATTGTTGAGGCCGTGCAAAAGCAGGTGGCAGAACTTGATTATGCACCAGCGTTTCAATTGGGCCATCCTAAGGTGTTTGAACTCGCCTCTGCACTGACTGAAATCTCTCCTCAATCAATGAACCATGTGTTTTTTACCAACTCAGGTTCTGAATCAGTAGAAACTGCACTGAAGATGGCAATTGCCTACCATCGAGTGAAAGGTGATGGCAGCCGCACACGGCTGATCGGCCGTGAGCGTGGCTACCACGGCGTAAACTTCGGCGGTATCTCGGTCGGTGGCATTGTGTCAAATAGAAAAATGTTTGGCACCTTGTTAGGCGGCGTTGACCATATGCGCCATACCCACGATATTGAGCGCAATGCGTTCACACGTGGTTGTCCTGCCTACGGGGCTGAGTTTGCTGACGACCTGGAGCGAATCATTGCCCTGCACGATGCATCGACCATTGCGGCGGTTATCGTTGAGCCGATGGCTGGATCAACCGGTGTTCTGATGCCGCCTGAGGGTTACCTGCAACGTTTGCGAGATATCTGTGATCAGCATGGAATTCTGTTGATATTTGATGAGGTCATCACCGGCTTCGGTCGCATGGGTGGTGCTTTCTCATCTGATGTATTCGGCGTGGTTCCAGACATGATGACAACCGCTAAGGGCCTTACCAGTGGTGTCATCCCGATGGGTGCCGTGTTTGTTCGTGATGATATTCACGACGCTTTCATGACTGGCCCGGAACACCTGATCGAATTTTTTCACGGTTATACTTATTCCGGTAACCCTGTCGCCTGTGCGGCTGCTTTAGGAGCGCTTGAGACTTACCACGAAGAAGGTCTACTAACCCGCGCTTCAGAGCTTGGACCATACTGGGAAGATGCGCTGCACTCGCTAAAAGGCCTGCCGCATGTGATCGATATTCGCAACTTCGGGCTTATTGGTGCGATTGAACTTGAACCGATCGCAGGTGAGCCAACCAAGCGCGCTTTCACGGCGTTTTTAGACGCGTTTGACAAGGGTATATTAATTCGCACCACCGGTGACATTATCGCGTTATCGCCACCGCTTATTATAAGTAAGGCTCAAATAGATGAGCTGTTCGGTGTATTGGCTGATGTATTAAAGTCTCTTGACTAGCTAGCTAAAAATAAAATTAGGGGGAACAATATGGCAATTTCCAGCAACATGAAGATCAACAGCGAGCGCCTTTGGGACTCGCTCATGGAAATGGCAAAAATAGGCCCCGGTATCGCTGGCGGCAATAATCGCCAGACTCTGACCGATGATGACGCCACCGGTCGGGAGTTGTTCAAGTCATGGTGCGACGGTGCCGGTCTGACTATGGGGGTTGACCAGATGGGGACGATGTTCGCACGTCGCGAAGGGACTGACCCTGATGCACTGCCGGTGTACGTTGGCAGCCACCTTGATACACAACCCACCGGTGGTAAGTATGATGGTGTGCTTGGTGTGTTGAGTGGGCTTGAAATTATTCGTCAGCTAAACGACATGAACGTAAAAACCAAGCACCCTATTGTTGTTGTAAATTGGACCAACGAGGAAGGCACGCGCTTCCCTCCGGCAATGGTGGCCTCAGGTGTCTTTGCCGGTGTACATACGCTTGAATGGGCTTACGACCGTGAAGATGCCGACGGCTTGAAGCTGGGTGATGAGCTAAAACGTATTGGCTGGTGTGGTGATGAGCCCGTTGGAGAGCGCAAGATGAAAGCGTTTTTCGAACTACACATCGAGCAAGGCCCTATCCTTGAAAACGAAAATATAGACATAGGCGTTGTTACTCACGGGCAGGGGCTTAACTGGTTGCAAGTAACGTTAACCGGTAAAGAAAGCCACACCGGATCAACGCCAATGCCCATGCGTGTTAACGCCGGCTTGGGGATGGCGAAAATTACACAGCTGGTAGATGACATTGCCTGGAGTCATAAACCTGATGCAGTAGGTGCCATTGGTCATTGTGATATTTACCCGAACTCTCGCAATATCATTCCCGGTAAAGCGGTGTTTACCATTGATTTTCGCCACCCCGAGAAAAGCGTCATTGCAGATATGGAAACGCAACTTAAAAAAGGCGCCAAAGAAATATGTGATGAAATGGGCCTAGGTTTAGAGATAGAACAAGTCGGTGGCTTTGATCCGGTGCAGTTTGATGATGATTGCGTTACGGCGGTGCGCAATGCCGCGACCCGTTTAGGCTACAGCCATAGAAACCTGGTGTCCGGTGCAGGTCATGACGCCTGCTGGATTAATCGCGTTGCACCAACTGCTATGGTGATGTGCCCGTGTGTTGATGGCTTGTCGCATAACGAAGCAGAAGACATCACGCCGGCCTGGGCTGCAGCGGGTACTAATGTGCTTTTCCATGCGGTGGTTGAAACCGCTGAAATTGTCGAATAAGGGGAAACTGAATGTCTACTGTTATTGCTGGCGGTACCATTGTCACTGCTGATCTGAGTTACGAGTCTGATGTGCTGGTCGATAAAGGTCAGATTGTCGAGATAGGGAAAAACTTAAAGGGTGATAAAACACTGGATGCCGGCGGCTGTTATGTGATGCCCGGTGGCATTGACCCGCATACACATCTTGAAATGCCGTTCATGGGCACTTACTCAAGCGATGATTTTGAATCGGGTACCCGTGCGGCCTTAAGTGGTGGTACCACAATGGTGGTTGATTTTTGCCTGCCATCACCCGGTCAATCGTTGCTTGAAGCACGACAAATGTGGGACAACAAAACCTCCAAGGCGTCTTGCGATTACTCCTTTCATATGGCGATCACCTGGTGGAGTGAGCAGGTGTTTAATGAAATGGCCACCGTTGTAGACAGCGGTATCAATACCTTTAAACACTTCTTAGCCTACAAAGGTGCGTTGATGGTCGATGACGATGAAATGTTTTCGTCTTTTCAGCGTTGCGCCGCACTGGGTGCAATGCCATTGGTTCACGCAGAAAACGGTGACGTCGTAGCACAGTTGCAGGCAAACTTAATGGCAGAGGGCAACAACGGCCCTGAAGCACACGCCTACTCGCGCCCGCCTGAGGTTGAAGGGGAGGCTGCAAACCGCGCCATTATGATTGCCGATATGGCCGGTGTCCCTTTGTACATTGTTCATGTCTCTTGTGAGCAGGCTCATGAGGCCATTCGACGTGCACGCCAAAAAGGTATGCGGGTTTATGGTGAGCCTTTGGTTCAGCACTTAACGCTTGATGAAAGCGAGTACTTTAATAAAGACTGGGATCACGCGGCACGTCGGGTGATGTCGCCTCCGTTCAGAAGCAAAGTTCATCAGGATGGATTATGGGCTGGTTTGCAGTCAGGCAGTTTGCAAGTGGTGGCCACTGATCACTGTGCATTCACTACCGAACAAAAACGCTTTGGCTTAGGTGACTTTACCAAGATTCCAAATGGCACTGGTGGGTTGGAAGATCGCTTGCCAGTGCTTTGGTCGAAAGGCGTCAACACAGGGCGGCTGACGCCAAATGAATTTGTTGCTGTTACTTCAACCAATATTGCCAAAATTCTGAATATGTATCCGAAGAAGGGTGCCATCATGGAAGGTGCTGACGCAGACATCATTGTTTGGGATCCAAATCGCAGTAAAACAATAACAGCCAACAAGCAACAGTCAGCCATCGATTACAACGTATTCGAAGGCATTGAAGTCACCGGGTTACCGCGATTCACAATGACTCGTGGTGTCGTTGCTGTTTCAGAAGATGAAATTAACACGCAAGAAGGTCATGGTAAATTTGTGGCCAGAGAGTCTTATCCGGCGGTAAACAAAGCCTTATCGCAGTGGAAAGAACTTACCTCGCCGAAGCCGATAACTCGTGATCCTGCAAATATGCCGGCAGGAGTATAATGACAGAAAATGTCCAGCAGCCAGTCCTGGCTGATCCGGAAACCAGTAGCGTGCATAGCATTCAAACCAGTGATTTATCGCTAACGTTTCCTGCTAACGATGGACCTGTGCATGCATTGTCAGATATAAACCTGACCATTAATAAGGGGGATTTTGTTTCTTTTATCGGTCCTTCCGGTTGTGGCAAAACTACGTTGCTTCGGGTCATTGCCGACCTTGAACAACCAACCGCCGGACACATAAGCGTCAATGGCGTTACTCCTACTCAGGCCCGCTTAGCTCGGGCTTATGGGTATGTATTTCAAGCGGCAGCACTTTACCCGTGGCGAACCATTGCCCGTAACGTAGCACTGCCGCTGGAAATCATGGGGCTGGCAAAAAAAGAGCGCAAAGAACGGGTCGAGCGTAATCTGGCATTAGTTAACTTAACCGGGTTTGAAAAAAAGTTTCCATGGCAATTGTCAGGGGGCATGCAGCAACGTGCATCAATTGCTCGTGCGCTTGCTGTTGAACCTGATCTATTGTTAATGGATGAACCTTTCGGTGCGCTGGATGAAATTGTTCGTGATCATTTAAATGAGCAATTGCTGCAGTTGTGGGAAAAAACCAATAAGACTGTGGTGTTTGTTACGCACTCCATCCCCGAGGCGGTTTTTCTATCAACCCGTATAGTAGTGATGTCACCACGTCCGGGGCGTATTATTGATGTAATCGACAGTACGTTGCCAAAAAATCGCACACTGGATATTCGTGAAACGCAGGAGTTTCTTGATATAGCGCATCGTGTGCGGGAAGGGTTGCGGCATGGCCGCAGCTACGAAGATGTTTGAGTCGCTTGTCAATCACACCATAAGCTTGAGCCATTTTGATGGGTAGCGGCGCTGCAGCAGGCGTTGCCAATCCCCGTTTACGTGATCGCATTTGGCCGGTAGTGGTTATTTTGCTTGTATTGCTGGTTATCTGGTTTGTTGCGGCGGTTGGGTTAAATATGCCGTTTCAGCGTGATACGTATGAGCGTGGCAATAAAGAAAATGTACCTTTTAGTCAGATGGTCACCGATACGCTGAATCAGAAGCGGCCGGTATTACCGGCGCCTCATCAGGTGATCACTGAAATCTATGAAACCACCGTACTGAAAAAAGTTACCTCAAAGCGGAGTCTGATTTTTCATTCCGGTATCACGCTATCCACAACCCTGCTTGGTTTTATCATGGGGACTATTTTGGGTATTGTGTTGGCGATAGGCATTGTGCATAACCGTGCGCTTGATAAAAGTCTGATGCCATGGATTATTGCGTCGCAAACAATACCCATATTGGCCATCGCTCCCATGGTGATCGTGGTGCTCAATTCGGTTGGTATACAGGGCTTGTTGCCTAAGGCATTTATTTCAACTTACCTGAGTTTTTTTCCGGTGGCGGTTGGCATGGTTAAAGGGCTTCGCTCGCCGGATACAGGCCATACCGATTTAATGCGAACCTATAATGCATCCCCGGCGCAAACCCTTTGGAAGCTTCGATTGCCGTCTGCGATGCCGTATCTTTTTACCAGCATGAAGGTGGCGATTGCTATTTCAATGGTCGGGGCGATAGTCGCTGAACTGCCAACCGGTGCGGTGGCCGGTCTTGGGGCAAGACTGCTGGCGGGTTCTTACTATGGGCAAACTGTGCAGATTTGGTCGGCGTTAATCATGGCGTCTTTGCTCGCAGCATCGTTGGTTGGGCTGGTGAGTTTAGCTAATCATTTTGTGCTTAAGCGAATGGGGATGCTTGCATGAGTGGCGCTCTTGATTACACCAAATCCGGTGCCCCTCAGGCTGCTGTTCAGCACCTGACTGCTTTGCAGAAAATACTGTTGGTGATCGCTGCATTGGCTGGCCTTATTTTTTTGTTTCTGCCTGTGAGTAGCGATACCCCGACAATAACGGTGGGTGTCGAGCTTACCCTCTTTGGCGGAATCGCCCTGTTGTTGATCACCGCATGGTATGGGTGGTCGGCCTGGCTTGACCGGTTTTCGTTAAGTTCTGCCGTGCTAACCGCGACAGTGTCTTTTTTTGGTGCAAGTACACTGCTTAACGTTGTTGATAATATTCAGCCAGCTGGCGGTTTTTGGGCGGGTACGATTGCCGCTTGGGCGTTGGGGTGGTTTGCTGTTGAGCGATTAGCCGCGGTAGAAACCCGTCATACCTTGCTTAAATGGTTTCTACGGGTGTTGATACCTCTGGCCTTTGGCGTGTGGTTACTGATTTTATGGGAGCTACTGACCAAAGGCTTTAACGTACCGCAGGTGCTGTTGCCTTCACCCAGCGCGATTGGACAAAGATTCGTTTCGTCCACCGCCACCTTGTGGGTTGATTTCAAACAGACATTTTTAAAAGCGGTGCTGATTGGTTATGCCATGGGGTGTGTCAGCGGATTTGTGGTGGCAATACTCATTGATCGCTCTGATTTTTTAAAACGCGGCCTGTTGCCGATTGGCAATTTAGTCTCTGCGCTACCGGTAGTCGGTGTGGCCCCGATCATGGTGATGTGGTTCGGTTTTGACTGGCCGTCTAAGGCGGCTGTGGTGGTGATCATGACGTTCTTCCCGATGCTGGTGAATACCGTGGCGGGGTTGTCGGCATCAGATCAGATTCAAGGTGATCTGATGAAAACCTACGCGGCAAGTTACCAGCAATCGCTGTTTAAGTTGCGACTGCCGCAAGCGCTGCCGTTCATTTTTAATGCATTGAAAATTAACTCAACGCTGGCGATGATTGGTGCCATTGTGGCTGAGTTTTTTGGTACCCCGATTGTAGGTATGGGGTTTCGTATATCCACCGAGGTAGGTCGTATGAATGTGGATATGGTGTGGGCTGAAATAGCAGTTGCAGCGGTTGCTGGATCTGTGTTTTATGGGCTTATTAGTTTAATTGAAAGGGTGCTGACATTCTGGCATCCATCTTTCCGTAACTAAGATTGGAGAATGTGTCGATGAAAAAATTACTGGTCACAGCGCTTGCCACTTCAGTTGGCTTGGGACTTTTTAGTGGCCTGGCGCAAGCTAAGGATGATTTTACACTGCAGCTTAAGTGGGTGACACAAGCCCAGTTTGCTGGCTACTACGTTGCCAAAGATAAAGGGTTTTATGACGAAGAAGATCTCAACGTAACAATAAAGCCGGGTGGCCCCGATATCGCCCCTCCACAGGTTATTGTTGGCGGTGGTGCAGATGTTGTTGTTGATTGGATGCCATCTGCCTTGGCAAGTCGTGAGAAAGGTGTCGCGTTGGTGAATATTGCGCAGCCGTTTAAGCGCTCGGGGATGATGCTCACTTGTCGCAAGGACACCGGGATCAAGAGCCCTGAAGATTTTGCCGGTAAAACTCTGGGTGTTTGGTTCTTTGGTAATGAGTATCCCTTTTTAAGTTGGATGAGCAAGCTTAACCTGGCGACTGATGGCAGCGAAGGCGGTGTTAAGGTTCTAAAGCAGGGCTTTAATGTTGATCCCATCTTGCAAAAACAGGCTGATTGCGTTTCTACAATGACCTACAACGAGTACTGGCAGATCATTGATGCGGGTATTTCAGCTGAAGAGCTTGAGGTGTTTAAGTACGAAGAGCAAGGCGTGTCCACCATGGAAGATGGCTTGTATGTGCTTGAAGATAATCTAAAAGATGACGCATTTGTCGACAAAGCTGCTAGATTTGTCAGAGCATCGATCAAAGGTTGGGAGTATGCGCGCGCGAATCCTGACGAAGCAGCTGATATAGTGCTTGAAAATGATGCCTCAGGTGCCCAAACTGAAGAGCATCAACGTCGCATGATGGGCGAGATCAACAAGCTGACAGAAGGTTCTGACGGTAAACTTGATCCAGCTGATTATCAGCGTACTGTAGAGACATTACTGTCTGGTGGATCTGATCCGGTCATCACCAAAGCACCGGAAGGTGCATGGACTCACATGGTGATTGATAAAGCCATGTAAGCTTAAGGTTAAAGTGACCGCCCTGAATAATGCCGGGTGGTGGCTTTGAAGAATGGTCTTTTAACGCAATGCCCCGGTGAACGTCGGGGCATTTTAATGTATCACCCTTGGTTATGAAGCAAGAAAACAACAACGAAGTCGCCCCTCAACCCGATATCATGGTTTCTGTAAAGGATACCTTTGATGTGGATTTGGACATGCAAATTCCTGCCTACAGCGAACGTACCGAGTTGGTGCCTGATGTAGACGAAGACTACATCTTTGATCCGCGAACCCTGTTAGCGATTTTGTCTGGCTTTGCTACTGACCGTCGGGTTTTAGTCTCTGGCTTTCACGGCACCGGCAAGTCAACTCATATTGAGCAAGTAGCAGCGCGTCTGAATTGGCCGTGTCTGCGCATCAACCTTGATAGCCATGTTAGCCGTATCGACCTGATCGGTAAGGATGCCATTGTTTTACAAGACGGTGTTCAGGTGACTGAATTTCAAGACGGCATATTGCCGTGGGCCTACCAGCGCAACGTCGCCTTAGTGTTTGATGAATACGATGCAGGCCGCCCCGATGTCATGTTTGTCATTCAGCGTGTGCTTGAGTCCGCAGGGCGATTAACGTTGCTTGATCAAAGTCGTGTAATTAGACCACACCCCAGCTTCCGGTTGTTCGCTACCGCGAATACTGTTGGTCTTGGTGATACTACTGGTCTGTACCACGGTACCCAGCAAATCAATCAGGCACAGATGGACAGATGGTCTGTTACCACTGTGCTTAACTATCTGGCTGAAGAAAAAGAAGTCGAAATCATATTGGCAAAGGCACCTCATTTTCAAAATGATGAAGGCCGGAAAACTGTTGAGAAAATGGTTGCGCTGGCAGGTCTTACACGCAGTGCCTTCCGCAATGGAGATCTTTCTACGGTAATGAGTCCTAGAACGGTCATCACTTGGACCCAGAACGCTGATTTCTTTAAAAATATCGCACTGGCCTATGAGCTGACTTTTTTAAACAAGTGTGATCCGGTTGAGCGAGATCTGATAGAAGAGCTCTATCAGCGGGTATTCAACGAGGAAATCTCAGAAGCGGCAGCTGTTCTGGCTTAGCGGACTCCAGCAGGCGAATACAACGCCATTAGCGGTGGATAGTGACAGCATGGCAGATAAATTAAACGATAGTAAAAGTAGTGAAGACCTGGCACACGATAGTGATTTACTGAAAAAATCACTTAACGCCTGCGCCCGGGCGGTCTCTGGCGATCAGACACTGACGGTGAATTTCGAACGCGGTCATAGTGCCGTCGAAATTGGCGGAACCCGTCTGCAAGATCCTTCAGTTGCCCTTAGTGCTGACGAGCTTGCCGTCACTCGCGGGCAAACAGATGCGTTAGCGTTATGGCGCGCTCATCACGATTCAGCTGTGCATCAACGCTCGGCGCCGTTTGATCCGGCGGCCCGTCATGCTTTCGATACGGTTGAGCAAGCGCGGGTCGAGTCGGTGGG
>JALZUX010000044.1 GCA_023301405.1 Granulosicoccaceae bacterium
CAATCCGTTGGTAAACCACTCTTGCCGTTGCGCCGAACTGCCATGCGTGTACATGCTTTCGTGTGGAGTCTGTCCAGCCTTTCGCAGTAACACATCATCACCTATCTGCGCTGCCGCATTTAGCCCTTCTTCAAGATCACCCACTTCAAGGAATTGCGTGCGCTTTTGCGTGTGGTGTGCCCACACCCCTGCGTAGCAATCAGCCTGCAGCTCTGTAAGCACTGACAGTCGGTTAGCATCAGCTTTGGCTACTTGCCGCTGACGTCGCTGAACCTTCATTGATGTGCCTTCAAGATTTTGAATATGATGGGCAACTTCATGGCCTATCACATACGCCATCGCGAAATCACCGGGGGCCCCCATATTTTGCAGCTCCCGGAAAAAAGCCGTGTCGATATAAACCTGGTTGTCGCCGGGGCAGTAAAACGGGCCGGCCGCTGAGCTTTGCGTACCACAACCTGATCGCACAGCACCTTCAAACATCACCAGTGTTGGTGGTTGATAGGTTGCCCCGTAGCTTTTGAATATTTGCGTCCAGGTGTCTTCTGTGTAGGCCAGCACCGCAGCCACAAACTGCCCTGCCTGATCATCCTTTCTGGCACTCGCATCGTACTGCACGCCCCCGCCCGAAGGCCCGGCAAGGCTGCCGCCGCCGGGCAATCCATTACCACCGCCTGTCATACTAAGTAACGTCATCGGGTTAAAGCCAAACACCAGTCCGGCAATGACAATACCAATGGACATCAGACCACCCATTTTTGACCCGCCCCGTCGGGGTGAAGACCGGCCGCGGCTAGCGCCAGCGCTTGATCCTCGGCGATCGTCAATATTTCTGCTTTTTCTACCCTGCTGCCAGCGCATGCATGTTCCTTGAAACCTGAGTCATTAAAAAAAAAACAATGTTTAGTGTAATTCTAATTAAAAGCTCAGTCTGCGAATAGTGCCAGAAGCCAAATAGTCAGCGCAGTTCGCCTTAGCGTGGTGTCTTTGCAAGCAAGAAAAAAGTACAAATCAGCCAATTTTCTGCAAAGTGATTGCATTTTCAGGGCATGCAGTCACGCACAAAGCACAAGCACGGCAGTCTTGCGCATTGGGTGTATAGGCCTTTTTACTGCCGTGCACCCAGGTTTTGATTTTTCCGCGAAGAGACAACCCCGCTTTATCCTGAGGGGTAATAGCCCTGATCTCAAACACATTGCATGGACACACCCGAACACAATCAGACTGGGCTTCACAGCGATTTAGATCAACCACCGGCCTAACTGTACCCGGTTGACTTTTACAATTAACTGTCTTTTTACTGTCGGTCATTTCTCAATACCCTGAGGATTAAAGGCATCCTATTGATGCCATTGCCCAGCCTAAGCGACAGCACTTAACGACGCCCCCTTATTTTGCCGTGAACCCACCATCAACATACAGCACTTGACCCGTAATATAGTCCGCCGCCGCCGAGGCCAGAAATACCGTAACGCCATCAAGATCTGACAATTTGCCATTTCGGCCAATCGCTGTTTGCGCCGCATTGCGCTGTGCGGTTTCTTCATTGTCAAAAACAGCTGCCGTCAACGCCGTCGGGAAAAAACCCGGACCAATAGCGTTACAACAAATACCATCACCTGACCACGCCTCTGCCATCGCACGCGTCAGCTGAGCCACTCCGCCTTTGCTGGCACCATAAGCCATACTGTTTGCAAACGCGCGCTCAGACTGCAATGAGGCAATATTAATAATTTTGCCACCGCCGCGTTTCTGCATACCGGGGACTAACTCACGCGCCAGGAAAAACGGCACCGTTAGATTAAGGTTAATCGTTAGATCCCACGATTCACGGCTGATGTCAGCAGCGGGCTCACGAAGATTCACCCCGGCCGTATTGCACAGGATATCGACCGGGCCAGTCATGGCAATTGCCTCGGCAAGTACCCCGGAAAGATCAGCAGTCGCAAGATCAGCCTGCACGGCAACTCCACCGTTGTGCAATTCTTTCATCACTGCATCAAGTGCGTCTGCATTACGCCCCACCGCAATAATAGTAGCGCCTGCTCTGGACAAGGCAATCGCTTGCCGCCGGCCAATACCTGAAGATGCCCCCGTGACTACCGCCGTTTTACCCTCTAGCGTAAATAACGCGGCTTGAGCCGGATCAACAGTGATTGCATCATCACTCACGGTTGAAGACGGAATTTTTCTTCTGGAAAATATTTTTCCAAGCGCGCATCACCAGATCGCGCATGTGCTTCCATGCCTTCAAGTCGTGATATTCGTGCCGCCGCTGCAGCCACATCGCGACACGCCTCTTCAGACATACGTTGCGTGGTCACTGTTTTAATAAACTTGGCAGCAGACAATCCACCCGTATACCGACCCGCACCCTTAGTTGGCAGTATGTGATTAGTGCCTGAACATTTATCACCAAACGTTACGGTAGTTTCTTCACCCACAAACAATGAACCATAATTCTTAAGTCTGGCTACCCACCAATCATGATCAGCCGCCTGAACTTCAAGATGTTCGGCAGCGTACAAATCAGACTGTACAGCGATCTCTTCACGGTCAGAGCACAATAACACCTCGCCGTAATCACGCCATGCAGCAGTTGCAGCGGCTTTGGCGGTGTCGGGAAGGGCATCAATAAGGCCTGGCATCAAGGCGATTACTTTTTCACCCAGCTCACGGGAATCAGTAAACAACCACGCCGGTGAATCAGGTCCATGCTCCGCCTGACTGACCAGATCGGTTGCAACAATATGAGCATCAGCCGTTGCATCAGCGATGATGGCTATTTCAGTTGGCCCGGCAAACAGATCAATGCCGACTCTTCCATACAACATACGCTTTGCTTCAGCCACAAAGCGGTTGCCCGGTCCCACTAGGATATCTGCAGGTTTATTGGTAAACAGACCAAACGCCATTGCCGCTATCCCTTGTACCCCGCCAAGCGCAAGGATATGGTCAGCACCACACAAGTTGGCGGTATAAACAATTGCCGCATGCGGTGGTAGATCGCCACTGGGCGGTGAACAGCAGATCACGTTCTCAACGCCGGCCACTTTTGCAGTGCCCACAGACATCACCGCTGACGCAATATGCGCATAGCGTCCACCCGGCACATAGCAGCCAGCGGTTTGCATGGGTATCTGCCGCTGACCGGCGAACAAGCCCGGCGATAACTCAACTTCAAATTCTTGCAGTGAGTCACGCTGTCTTTCAGCGAAAGACCTAACCCGATCATACGCAAACTGAATATCTTTTTTTACTTCAGCTGACAACGATGCACCCGCACGATCAATATCTTCCTCGGTGAGAACTATATTGCCTTCGTACTGATCAAGAGTTTTAGTGTACTCACGACACTTTTCCTCTCCCCCTTGCTCGATAGCTTCCAACATATCAGCAACTATCTGGCGCGTTGTATCTTCACCGGTTGTTGCATTTTTATCAGCTTTTTTCAGGAATTCAACAGACATGGCAGGGCTCTTATTTATCGAGCACCCAGTCTAACGTTATCCACAAAAACGACCAACATGTTTCTACCCTGTTCAACCGCTAAACCGGTACCAAGCTATCCACAAGTTGTATACCAGGCGCCAAACAGGATACCGATTAACCGCAATTCCAACCATTCAGACAGCTTTCAGCAACCCCGCATAGATGAACTACACTTATCTATTGAATACCGTTAATAAAACACCAGAGCTAACTACCCGCAACTTGGTGTACTTAGCAACAACTCAAAGAAACAACTTTTATTTTAAAGAGTGGCGATATGACTTCCAACCTGCACCAATCCAATGTGCGAAAGCTTGTAGCTGCCGGCTTCGCCGCCGCTTGCCTAACACTAAGCGCCTGCGATAGCGCAGAACTGACTTGCTCTATAGACTGCGAAGTTGAAGCGAATGTTGACGGCGACGGTAGCACTGGAACTGGTACTGGTACTGGTACTGGTACTGGTACTGGTACTGGTACTGATACCGCAGCTTCAAATTTAATTGATCTAGCCACTGAAGCGGGCACGTTTACCACCCTGCTAGCGGCAATTGAATCAGCCGGTTTACAGCAGGTTTTAGCCGACCCCACAAACACATTCACTGTATTCGCACCAACTGACGATGCCTTTGCCGCTGTCGACGAAGCAGCCCTAACCGCCGTGCTGGCCGACGGCACAGCGTTAACCGACACCTTGCTCTACCACGTATTACCGGGCGCCGTTAGTGCAGAGACAGCCACCAGTTTAGCGGGCACATCAATCACCATGGAAAACAACAAGGCTGCAGCACTGACTCTTGCCGATGGCGTCCTGAAAATCAACGGCGCCAATATCACAACGACTGACCTGACAGCATCAAACGGTCTTATACATGTGATTGATGCTGTGCTGACCCCGCCAGCAGAAACAATGCAAGTTAACCTTGTTGAAACAGCACGCAATGCCGGTAACTTCAGCACCTTGGTCTCCGCCCTTGAAACCAGTGGTCTTGACCAGGTGCTTGCCAACGAACAACAAACATTCACCGTTTTCGCCCCTACTGATGA
>JALZUX010000045.1 GCA_023301405.1 Granulosicoccaceae bacterium
GCTGGCCAAAAGACCGCGCCCGCAGTAGATCATAGTTCTCGAACAGCCACCTATTGGCATCTCCTTAAAGTCCGTGCTTACCGACCGCAACAAGAACGCTGCCGGTATTCTTAACTGTTATTGAATTGGAAAATCCAAGTGAAACATATAATTACCGGCGGTGATGGGTTCCTAGGCACCGAGTTGGCTAAAAAACTGATCGCGCGTGGTGAGAAGGTACTAGCGATAGACATAAAGCAGACGCCATCTGCACATTATGATCATATTGAATATATGCATGTTGATATCACCGATAAAGCAGCAGTGGCTACTATTCCGGTTGATGACGACGATATTGTGTATCACTTCGCTGCACGGCTGTTAGTGCCTATAATAAAGCGTGCAGAGCGCCAGGAGTATTTCTGGAGTGTGCTGTATGAAGGTACTGAAAATTTGCTTGATCACCTGGAAAATCAAACCGGTTGTCGCAAAGTCATTTACTACACCACTGACATGGTTTATGGCCATACCCTTGAAAACCCCAGGCCTGAATCGCACTCCCGCATACCGCTAGGGCCGTATGGTAATGCAAAGTATGAGTCAGAGCTTCTGTGTGAAAAATATCGCGAGCGTGGCTTCAACATCACAATATTCCGTCCACGTTTGATCATCGGCCCCGGTCGTCTTGGAATATTAGAAACCTTGTTTAAGTTGATTGATAAAAACCTACCTGTTCCAACCATCGGTGGAGGCAGAAACTTCTATCAGTTTATTTCTGTTAGTGACTGTGCTGACATATGCTTGGCGGCGGTTGAGAAAGGGGTACCGAATGAAGCCTATAACGTAGGGTCGCTTGGTGCACCAAGGGTTCGAGGCTTATTAAAAGAGCTGATCAATTCAGCTGGTAGTAAATCAATTGTTATCCCCACTCCCGCGTTTGCGGTGAAATTTGTACTAGCTTGTTTGGATAAGCTTAATATTCCGCTGCTTGATCCTGAACAATACTTGATCGCTGATGAAACCTGTATTTTATCGATGGAAAAAGCAAAGAAAGAGCTCGATTGGGAGCCTAAAGACAGTGACACTGAAATGTTGAATATCGCCTATTCATCGTGGAAGGAATCACTTGAGAAAAAGGCCTGATAGCTACTAATGTGCGGTCAAAACGCTGAGTTTATTTTGTATACTTCCCTGAAATTTTGTCAATTTGGCGCATTGTCACTGTTATCAAGCGGGCAAAGATGAGTTATTCCTGGGGAAACCTTTATCAGGCTCGTGAGCAGCGCTATTCGTTATCCGCGCGCGAAGCAGGCCTGCCTGATGTGGCTGAAAGCTCACTGCTAGCCGTGGGGCAGAGGCGTAGCTATGGTGATGTAGGTGTCAATGACGGTGGTGCTGTTTTCGACTCCACAACGTTATCTCGCTTCATTTCTTTTGATTCAAAACAGGGAATCCTGCGGTGTGAGGCTGGCGTTACTTTGTGGGAAGTTCTGCAGCTTACAGTGCCAAAAGGTTGGTTTTTACCGGTAACTCCCGGCACCAGCTTTGTGACGGTTGGTGGTGCATTGGCCAACGACGTTCATGGAAAAAATCATCATGGTGCTGGAAGTTTTGGCTGCTTTGTTCGTTGCTTTGAGCTACGGCGTTCTGATGGTGAAGTGCTGGAATGCAGTCGATTACAAAACGCTGACTACTTTGCAGCATCCATTGGAGGTTGCGGGCTAACAGGGTTAGTCACGTGGGTAGAGTTTTCTTTAAAGAAAATTGTTAATCCCAGTCTTGAAGTGGAATCAATCGCATACTCTTGTTACGCCGATTTTTTATCATTGTCAGCAGAGTCTGAACAATCACATGAATATAATGTGTCGTGGATTGACTGCCTGGCTGGCGGGGCAGATACCGGCAGAGGAGTGTTTTTCAGAGCAAACCACATTGAGACAGAGTTTGATCTTGATGAATCATTAGCCCGTAGCGCGCGCAGCGTACCAGCGTTTGTGGGTAAGGGGTTTCCGTTAGTGAATCAGCTAAGCTTGATGATGTTCAATCGACTTTATCGATTCCAGAATCGTAACCGCAGCTCGCATATCGAGCCTTTTGGAAAGTACTTTTATCCGCTGGACTCGCTCCTAAACTGGAATCGAATCTACGGGCGTCGTGGTTTTTATCAGTTTCAATGCGTGGTGCCTGTAGAAAATTCATTAGTTATTTCTGAAATTCTTCAGGAAATCAGTCGGTCGGGACAAGGATCGTTTTTGTCTGTGCTTAAAACAATGGGGTCTGTTTTGTCTCCCGGCATGATATCTTTTCCGCGGCCAGGGGTAACATTGGCGTTGGACTTTCCCAATAGGCAATCAAAAACAACAGCGTTACTTGGCAAGTTGGAGTCAATGGTGGTTGAGGCGAACGGAGCTATTTACCCGGCAAAAGATGCTGTGATGAGTGGTGCCACGTTTCGGCATTGTTATCCGCGTTATGACGAATTCTCCAAGCTTATTGATCCGAAGTTTTCGTCGGGGTTCTGGCGTCGCGTCAGCGCATCATAAAAACAAATATTGCAGCACTCTGCTGCTCATGAACACGACCGCCAGTTATTGATCAGCGGTCGGGGAATAGAATGAAGAAACTGGTGGTTTTTGGTGCGACGTCTGCGATATCCCAGGCATACATAAATCTTGTTGCTAAAAAATTCAACACTATTGTGCTGGTTGCACGAAATGGGGATCAACTCGACAGCATAGCTGCACATGTTCGAGTTATCTCTGATGCAACTGTGAGTACTATTGTAAGTGATCTTGCGGATATAAGTGCACACGCCCGGCTTGTTGAAGAATCCTGTGCTGGTGGTGTCACCTGCGCGTTGGTTTCTTACGGGCAGCTAACTGATCAGGGTCGTAGCGTCGACGATCTCGAGTATGGCTTAGCCCAGTTTAACTTAAATGGTACCAGTACCATATCGTTGTCTGCGGCTATTGGGTCGGTACTTTCTAGTCAGGGAGGCGGCGTGTTGGCGGTAGTGGGCTCAGTGGCCGGTGACCGTGGAAGACGAAGTAATTATTATTATGGTGCTGCAAAAAGTGCTGTTGCTAGCTTTCTTTCCGGGTTGCGTAGTGATATGCAAAGTAGGGGTGTTACCGTTGTCACGATAAAGCCAGGTTTTGTGGATACCCCAATGACCAGTGAATTCAAAAAAGGGTTGCTCTGGGTGAGTGCTGATAAGGTTGCTGTAGATATTGATCGAGCAGTAGAGAATAAAAGCAGTGTGTTATATACCCCGTGGTTTTGGCGCTATATCATGCTTATTATCAAGTGTATTCCCGAATTTATCTTTAAAAAGCTACCGCTTTAAAATTGAATGTCAAAAGATACTTTAATCGCGGTCTTTGATCTGGATGGAACAATAACCCGACGCGACACCTACGTTGATTTTCTGCTTTTCTGTTTCCGTTGCAAGCCACTAAAGTTGTTAAAATCGCCTATGTTGGTTTTTTATTTTTTTATGTACAAAAGCGGGGCGCGGTCGAATCACTGGTTAAAAGCGCGGTTTCTTCGGCTGGTGGTTGGTGGAACTAAGAGCCAGGAGTTAAACGAATTAGCGCACAAGTTTTGTATGTTGACTATGCGATACAATATAAAAAAAGATGCATTGACTGAAATTGAACAGCTAAAAGACAGTGGTTATAAAATTGTTTTGGCGACAGC
>JALZUX010000046.1 GCA_023301405.1 Granulosicoccaceae bacterium
CCCAATGCGGCTGCCTCTTTAAGAAAATCTCTGCGCGAACGCTTGTTCAACAGCTTTGATTGGCGATTATTCATTTTACGATCTCACTTAACGGTGCTGAAGCTGAACGGGATTTAATAGATAACGCTGAACGCAGGGGATGTCACAATCATAAGGACTGCCAGCCGAACGCGTTGCAAGCGAAGCTCTTCATCAGCCGTGCTGCCCACCGCTATCAGTTGCAGGGTGTCGATAATGTCTTCACGAATGGCAGGCTCTAACCGGCCACCAACCAGTAGTGTATTTAAATGGTCAACCAGTCTCGGGGCGTTCGATGCCATGCCTATTTCTACACTGTAGTCGGGCTCAAAAGGTTGTGTGTCGATGACGCTAGCACACGGTTCGATACCGGGATGGGTGAACCCGCCAGGGGTGGTTACACAAAAGTTACGGTCTGGTTGTTCCATCACAAGCGTCGAGATGGCATTGACGAAACCGGCAAATGAAGTGGCATCGGCCAGCTGAAACTCAGGTACGGTCATTCCCAGTTCACCCGCCTGCGTATTTGGCGGTACGAAGCCGGGACGGTAGAAATTGAAAACCGACGGTGATTCCATATACGACATCTGCAGTGAGCCGACAGCTTCGGGGTTATTGAGGAATCGATCAACGGTCAACCACTCCAGGTTCTTCGCATTGAAGGCGCGCATCCAATGTGCAATGCCCAGTAGTGGCTCACGGACCTTGCCATCAGTGGGACTGAACTGGTCGGGGTCAGTAAACAGTGTTTGATCGAGTAAAATAGCAGCCAGTGTTGCAGGTAAGCTGCCTCGTCGGCCATCGCCAAACTGAATGTCGCTGGTTGAGATATATCTGCCTGATTCAAAGGCACGGGCGACACGCTCTACATACTCTGGTGCTGGATTACTGGCGGTAAAGCGCTGGATCAATTGCCGGGCAACAAAAGGAGCTACGTTGGGGTGGGAAAAAATAGTGTCTAACGCAATATCAATGGAGTCTGCACCCGATGTGCCGGCGGGGATAACAATACCTAAAAAGGCTTTTTCACGCAGGGAGTGATGCTCTTCAAAAATTTGCATCGGCAGATGGCCGTGGTGTATGGCGTCGACAAAAGCATAGCGATAATAAGGCTGTTCTGCGTGGGTCAGGCCAGTAAACACACGCGCCAGATTGGCAACATCATCATTGTTATACGTTGGAATGCGTTCACCGTTGCTATCCAGTTTTTGTGAGCCATCAAGGTTTAGCTCGTGAAGCCCTATTGTAAATAGCTGCATCAGCTCTCTGGCATAATTCTCATCAGGCTCGGCGCCGGTTTCGGGATCGAGTCTGTTGTTTCTGATAAAGGTCAGCCACTCTGCCATGGCAGGTGAGTAGGTGATGGCCTGTAGTAGGTCACGATAGTTACCAAAAGCATGTTCCTGTAGCAAATCGTGCCAACCAGCACCGCGTCGTGCAGCATGGGGACTCTGGACTATCTCCCCGCCAACCACTAGTAATTGAGATAACGCAAACGCCATACGGGTACGCAGCTGCTCATCTCCTTCATAGAGCGTGCGGTGGAACCGATAGGACATGTAATTCCTGATTACAGTATTGGCGTTGTTGCCGTTCGTGTTCAACTGAGATTCGGTATCATCGAAAATCTGAATGGGTGGCATCTGCAGTTGTTCCTGCACCCACAGAGCGGCATCTTGCCCGCGCCATTGCTGAAGATCCGCAGTCGACGCCCCGAATGAAGATCGCGCCAGGAAGCGGGAGGTTGTGTCATCGTCCGTGAGGATATTGAAATTTTGAGGCGGCTGTACGGTCAGCCCATCGGGCTCGGGAGTGGTCTCAGTTTCATCGGGTACTTTGGTTTGATCGGTTAAAGTGGGTTGCTGCGTTATTGCAGCATTTTCGCCACCACAGCCGTATATCGCCAAGGTCGCCACTAGCAGTGGAATGGCTTTTAACATGCTTTTGGTCCGGGTTGCTCGTGAAGAGAATTTGCTTCGATAATAACAGCTGCGGGGGATGGGTATAGCGGATCTTACCAACCGCTTGTGTGCGTATCGGCTCGAGCCCGATTTGGTAAAGCCCACTCACAGTTTAAGATTGGCAGGCCGGCCGAGCAATTGCAAGAGGGTAGGTCTTGCAAAGCAACCCAAAAGGATTTTTCGATGTGTAAAAATGTTGCAGTATTGTTGTAATGTAGTTAGTTTTAAAAGTGCGTGTCGGTGTGCTTAACTGTCTTATTGCATTACCAATCATGCGCTTATCGACATCTGCATCGAGTGTGTCATTATTGAGAAACTTGCAAGAGACGATGTTGTCTCGATGAACCTCATGCCAACGCGTCACTATATCGAGTGTACTGGCTTACCATTGAGCCTGTTGATCAGTAAACAGTACGACGTGAAAATGGTCAGACATCGCAGCGCAGGCCATGACATCAAGAAAGAACATTTGTCCAAGATGCATAAGTTCTGATTCGAGAAATAAGCGCTTGAGTTCCGTGTTCATACGAACGTATGGTGAATTTATCTTTCCTACAAAGAAAAGCACAACGTACACGGCGGCTAACACAACGGTCCGCCGGAGTGGCTTCGATGGCTATTTGGGGCTTCGTGGTTGCGGCATGGAATCTCTTACATATACACAGCAAACTACTGGCGATTACCCTGCCTCAGAGAAGCTGGCAATAGTGTGAATAATATTACAATTGGTTTTAAGGAAGGGTGTCTGTTTTAGAGCGGCTTATCAGCGGTACAGCGCCACTTTAAAGGATATAAAGGGGTGGGTTAGTTTTGTAGATTTCAGCCCGCTCATTATCAGTTTATTCATAGTGGGTGCAACGTTGTTATATAAAAACTTACCTGACCCCTTATATTTTCACAGCCACATCTGCCTTTCGGCCGGAGTGCGGTCTAGACATGTTGCCTCAATGACGCCGGAAATTTCTAATTCCCGCCTTTAAGTATGTCTATGATTGGCCGCATCGCGGTTTGATTGGTTGCTTTTTTGTCAAATGTAACGGTAGTGACGCAGCCGACTTGGTGATTGGTATCTCGGTAGTCATGGAGAGCCTTCCATACTACTGATGCGTTCTGCAATAAAGCAGTGGAGTTGTATATTTATTGAAACGAAGGCGGCAGTTTTGCAATGGGAAAGCAATGCCGAAGCGGAGGGCGTGTCTTCAGCCGAAATAGTGAAAGTGGCCAAAGCACTTTCTGAGATAAGGCAACGATTTTAAATTGAATTGAATTGA
>JALZUX010000047.1 GCA_023301405.1 Granulosicoccaceae bacterium
GAAGGTGTATACCTAAGTAATCTAAACAACGGTCCTATTTCTAGAATGTTAGCAGGCTAACTTATCGAAGTAGTCGAAACTAACGTTGAGTTATTGTTAATTTAACTCAGTGACCGGCATTCGAAAAAATATACAAACCGCATTGTAATAACTCGCAATGCGGGCTTGTGAAAGCGTCAGTTTTGCTTTTCTCAGCAGTCCCAATCAAGACGTGCGAACACAGTGACAAGCTGACTTTAATTCTTTAAGTATTCAATAGCTTGCCAAAAACGAGGCCGAGTATCGCGAGAGAGTGAATTCTGCGCTTTGCCCTTGTATTATCTGCCCGAGCAAAACGACTTGACTAATCTGTTTGAGTTTTAATAAAAACGGTAGCTACTTTGTCGGCACTCAAACTTTTTGACCCAACAACAATCGAATCTATCTCTCCGATGAAAGGCTTCCAACGTCCATCAACACGCTTGCCAATACTCAGTATCAATTCACCACCGGATCCGTCAATCGCTTCAATAGTGGTGGTTTCAGTGCCCACTGGTGTTCCATCAAAGTAAGTAGTTTGTATGGCACCATCATAGGTCAGTACAATTTCGTGATGTTGATTCTGTAGCCGGTTGGCCAACACCGTGCTGCTGCTTTGCCAAGGTCGAAAGCTAAAGGCTGCCGTCGCGTTGGGCCCGTTTTGAATCAAGCGCGCAATCAGCGACTGGGGCTGTTCAATGTTCTGTAACGACGCCATCAGTCTCGGCGGGCGCCCTGCTTCCAGTGTGGCCGTCTTGAACCGGATGCCAAAAGTTATCTCTCGACTTACTGACAAAGCCTGCCGTAAACCTGTTAGCTCCGCAGAGACTACGCCAGATCCGGCAAGAATCAGACTTTGATTGTTATCTGCGGAGCGTGGGGTTTGACTCTCTATTTGAATAACTTGTTGGTTTGCACTGTTGTCAAAAAAGCATAGTGGCCCGATGCTCGTGGATACAACCGCTTCGCCTTGTTGCTCGGCAATAAACGAATTGATGGTTACGAGGTCCCAGCTCTGCTGTGCATTAATTGGTAGTGCACAATTTACGTCAATTTCCGGCTCATCGACACGTAATAGCAGCACAGAAGCAATCAGTACAGTAACAACGACTACTAGCGCGAGCCAGACGAAGGCGGGCCTGCCAATTATTCTAATGACAACTGTTGCAATCATTGCGGCTATAGCCGCACCGGCGACGCCTTGTGCGATATCTATAAATTGAAAAGCGCGCCCTGGTGTAAGAAGCTGCAGGCACTCAAAACCAATGATAAATACGGTGCTTGTGACAATTGTTCGCCAACCAAGCAGTGAATTACTTGATGTATAGCGGGATAAAACCGTTGATAGTGCCAGTGCGAGCAATACCGAGCTGGACAGGTGGGGTGGCCCAGCCCAGCTGGCTAGTTGCGGACTTACCTGTGCGGTTAACAAATAGGTGAGATAGGCAATCGAACACACGCACACGGCAATGGCGATTTTTGTCTGAGTCGGGTTGCTTGGTGTAGCCTGCAAATCCATGTCTTTAACTGAACTCATCTATTGATAACGTCTGTGGCCAAGCTGGTTTGAAGCAGCAAAGGTTCTACCGCACCTGCTCGACTCTGCGGGAGGGGTTGCGTAGCGAGAGCAAGCCACTATGGAGAGTTTAGGCGATGGTTAAGCCTCACTCTCATTGATAACATGAAAACATCAATTAACACTAACAGGGACCACTGCAGCTTTGCTGCTGTGAGCTAACCGGTGCGCTTCAACAATATCGCCGGTGTCGCAGACAGGGTTCGCATCAACCATACCGCACCGGCAAACAGGCACAGTACACTCGCCACCAGCGCTACCACTACACCCGCCCAGGCACTGCCAGTGCTGTCGATCTTCAGCCAGTAGTGCAACAGTAACTGTGCAAGCGCCCCGCCAGCGGTCATTGCAAACAGTGACAATACGATGGCCAATAGCGTGTATTCATACGCCACGCTTTTAATCACCACACCCATACGTGTACCGATGGCGTGCAGTACCGAGGCCTCATAGACCTGACGCTGGCGATTTACCGCCACAACACTTGCCATCACCAGAATGCTGGCCGCCAGGCTAACCCCTGCGATCAGCATCATCGCAAGCCCAGCACTTTTAAGGATGGAACGCGATGCCGCCAGTACTTTTGCAGTGCGAATAGTGACGACACCCGGAAACTCCTCTGCCAGTGCCGATTGGGCGGCAACATCGTGATCGGTATCCAGATAGACGCTACCAATATGGCGAGCAATAAAAGGATCTAGTACGTCATTGGTGAATACGGCTTCGAGCCAGAAGCTGGTTTCAAAGCGCGCTTGTGAATAGATTGCGGTTAAGGTCGCATCAATGGTTTTTTCCATAATGGTGAACTGCAGCTTGTCACCCACGCTCAAGCCGAGTTGGTCGGCTTCACGATCTTCCATTGCTACCAGTGTCGGACCGCTGTAGTCGTTTGGCCACCACGCACCGCGATCAACGCTAGTATTGTCAATGCTACTTTGGCGGTAACTGAGTTTGTGTTCGTCGTTAGCTTCCAGTGCTCGTTCAGCAATGGAACTGTCGCTCAGCGCCTCGCCGTTTACTTGCGTCAACCGCCCCAGTACCAGTGGCGCTACAGCGTGCTGCTGATAACCGTTGAGGTTACTTACCGTGCTGTCGAATGCTTGCAGATCGGTTTTTTGCAAGTCATAGAAAACAAGCGCCGGTGCGCGTTGTGGCACGGTGTCGGCGAGTATTCGATAGGTAGAGGCAATCACCAGCGCCGATATCACCAGAAGCGTCAGTGCCGTGCCCAGTGATAACAGCATGGGACGCAGTGAACCACTTGGTCGGTACAGGCTGGCAGCGGCCAGGCGCCAGCTAAACTGGCCATCAAGCAGGCGGCTGTGCGCAAGTTTTTTACCCGTCAGTTGTATCAGTCTCACCATGCACTCAAGCAACACAAGCAGCAAAATAATGCAGCCAAGAAACGCAGCGGCGACGGCTGGTTCGGGGATAAACCACAGCAGCAACACACAGGCCAGCAAACAGGTTGCAGCAGTGGCAATAACGTAGCCACGTGGCAAGCGCCCAGGTGTACGGGTCGCACCGCGGATCAGCGTGGCGGTTGGTAAGCTTAGCGTGCGACCCAGTGTTGGCAATGCAAACACCAATGCGGTGCACACCCCTAGCGTTATCGCTAGCAGAGTGGGTAATAACAAGGCGTTAAACTCTGGATTAATGGGCAGCTTATCCGCCAGTGACAAAGCGGCCAGCCAAGCCAGCGCTGACCCCGTCGTCGCGCCAATAGTGCTGGCTAGCGTGGCTAGCAAAGCCACCTGCCCCGTATACACACCGGCTACCTGTGGTGCACGCGCACCGAGCGACTGCAGTGTGGCAAGTGTGCCTAGTTTGCTTTGCAGATAAGCGTTAACGCTATTGGCGACACCCAGTCCACCGATCAGCAGCGTGCTAAAGCCGATCAGTAACAACACCGAGGCCACCTGATCCAGCCGCCTGCCAACAAACTCGCCGCGCTCATTAACAGTTTGCACCTCCCAGCTTGCCTGCGGGAATTCGCCACGCAGTTGCTCACGCCAACTGTCGGGATCAGCTTCGGTACGAATTCGATAGTCGTAGTCGATCAGGCTAGTGGGTGATAACAAGCCACTTAGCTGCAGGGCACGTTCATCTATGATGACTGGCGGGCCACGGAAATCAGCAGTCAGGCTTCTATCTGGCTGCTGCATGATCACCGCGCGTAATTCCAGCTGTAAATCACCAATGGTGACCAACTGACCCACTTGCAAAGACATTTGTTCGATGAGCGCGGGATCAAATGCCGCCCCCCAGATGCCGTCGGCCGACTGATTAACGGCCTGCTGCAAAGTGATATCGGGTTGCAGTAACACCTGACCGTACAGCGGATAGGCGTCGTCGACACTCTGTAACTCGACAACCGAGAAATCGCCATCAGGGGTGCCAAGCATGGTGCGCAACTCGAGCAGCCGGGACACTTGTGCGTTTTGCGCCAACCATTGGCGCTGTGTGCTGGAGATGTCCTGGCGCTGGCTGATTTTTAAATCACCGCCAAACAGGTAACGCTGCTGCGCGGTAAAGCCGTCGCGAACAATCTGCAGAAGACTGCCACACACGGCGATCAGCGCAATGCCCAGAATCAAGCAGGCGCAAAAAACCCACAACGAACGGATTTTACTGGCGCCGCGCAGATCACGCAGCATATAGCGGGTTAGTGCGATCAAGTGATTATCCACTCACCGTTGTTGCTGCGCTCGCTGCTGCACTATCGGCCGCTGTACTATCGATAGTGTGCAGCTTGCCGCTTTCAAGCTTTAAGGTTCTATCACACCGGGCGGCAAGTTTGTGATCGTGGGTAACCAACAACAAGGTGGTGCCGTTATCACGATTAAGATCGATCAGTAGCTGCATGATTCGTTCGCCGGTGTTCTCGTCGAGATTGCCGGTCGGTTCGTCGGCGACGATCAGTTCCGGTCCGTGCACCAGAGCCCGTGCAATGGCCACGCGTTGTTGCTCACCACCGGACAGCTGCGCCGGATAGTGATCACCACGTGCCGCCAGACCTACTTTATCAAGCATCGCCAAAGCGTGTTTACGGCTATTGCGTTGGCCGCCAATTTCAAGTGGCAGTGCCACGTTTTCAAGCGCCGTGAGTGTGGGAATAAGGTGAAAGGATTGAAAAACAATGCCTATGTGTTGTCTGCGCAAATCTGCACGCTGATCCGCCGTCATGGTGGTAAGCGATTGCTGTGCAATACGCACCGTGCCGGTACTAGGCGTTTCAAGACCAGTGAGAATAAGCAACAGGGTAGTTTTACCCGAGCCTGACGGGCCTACTATTGCGACACGCTCGGTGGCATCCACTAACAGGTTTAAATCTTTCAGCACAGCGACATCACTGTGCGCCATGCTGTAGCGCCTGCAAAGGTCTGTTAGTTCAATCATGTTTATCAGTCTTGTTTTGTCGCTGTTAGCCACTGCATTATGGCCTGGCCGATTTCATCGGCGCTATCTTCTTGAATAAAGTGTTTACCAGCAACTGTGATCTCGGTTTGATTGGGCCAGCTGCGGCAGAATTCACGTTGCGAGCCAACCAAAATGGAGCCGGGGTCAGCATTAATAAACAACTTAGGCAGTTTTGCTTTGCTCAGCCAGTCGGCATAGGCTTGGACTATTTCAACCATAGTAGCGGGCTGGCCTTCGATTGGTATTTGGCGCGGCCAACTAAGCATGGCACGACGATCTTCACCGGCACGTTCAAAGGGCCGCCGATAGGCTTCCATTTCATCACCGTCAAGAGTGCGTATAATCGAGGCAGGCAGTATCGCCTCGATAAACAGGTTTTTCTCCAGCACAATTTGCTCACCCGCTTCGCTGCGCATTTCTTCAAA
>JALZUX010000048.1 GCA_023301405.1 Granulosicoccaceae bacterium
CGCAATGCCGAAGTCTGCCAACGTTACCGTACCGTTGTTCATTATCAGAACATTGGCTGGCTTGATATCGCGATGTATCACTCCTTGTTCATGCGCTGCATGTAACGCATTGAGTATCTGACCAATACAGCCAATGACATTTTTAAGATATTTGATTCTTTTTTGTTGAAGTAAATCCTGCAGATTTACACCCTCAACAAACTCCATCACAATATACGGGCTGCGCTCAAGTGCTCCATATTCAAGTATGGTGACGATGTTCGGGTGCGAGCACCGTGCTGCGGCTTGCGCTTCCTGCTTAAAACGCTGCAAAAACTGCCCATGACTATCGGCTGATATGATGTTCGGATACAGGCATTTGATCGCAACCTTGCGCTCAATGTGCGGATCAAATCCTTCATACACCACGCCCATAGCGCCTTCACCCATCTTGCGGCGAATGGCGTACTTGCCAATAGCTTCAGGCAAGGGATTATCCATAACTTAGGATGGCCTACAAACTTTAACCATGTCGAACTCAGCTTATGCTTGTACCGGTGGATGAAGAGTCGAGCATTTTCATTGCCCGGTGTAGACTGCGACGCGTACGTTTAAACGATCGCGCCAACACAGATACTTCGTCTTTACCATTGACTGCAAACTGCTGTGACAACATGTTGCCGGTACTAATATCATCGGCAATTTTAGCCATTTCAGTTATCGGTTTGACTACTGCAAAGTGCAGCGTCACATTAAGTGCAATAATTATTGCGGCAAAAACTGCTATTAAAAATCCGAAGAATGTTTTCCACGCATTATTAGCGTGTGCAATAGGCACCGACACAATTTGCGCACCAATGATTTCTTCATGCTTCCAACCGAACCCGTTCGAATCGCCATACCGCTTTACCATAGCCGGAGGTGCCTTGTCTGGTGTGCTATGACAGGCAAGACAGGCCTTGTTTTTTATTTGAATGGGACGCGCAATAAACATTGAATTCCCGGTAGGCGTCAGGCGCTCGCCAATCAGTTCAAGCTGATCTGGGAAGTTACGAAATTGCTGAATGATATCTGTCTCCCGACCAGTGGCTTTGTCACGTGGATTAGTCGGGTTGAGCGCGGCTTCCTTGTAAGTATATTCGGGGTGTGTCTCACGCAATTTATTAAAGGTTTGCGTTGCCGCATAGGCAGGCACAGTTTGCGAAAAAAAGGTGTCTGTCATGTGGGGCGATATCAAAGGCCGCTGTTCACTGACCGTGTAGCCTCGTACCGCATTGGCTGTTTTTGCTTTGCTTTGTAACGTATCGGCGGTTAGCATGTCGTGACGCGGCTTGGCCGGTTATGTACAATTCCAGCTCCCGTCGGTAATACGGCACACAGCTAGATTCAATAAATTGCTGCGGTAAATTTATTAAGTCTCACGCGCCACAATTTATTGACTCAACCAACAGGAGAGAACATTGGAATCAAGAGCCGCCATTGCCGTCAAAGCCGGCGCACCACTTGAGGTCGGCACAGTTAATGTTGCCGGACCACGCGCCGGCGAATGCCTAGTTGAAATGAAAGCTACCGGTATTTGCCACACTGACGAATTCACACTGTCAGGCGCAGACCCGGAAGGTATATTTCCCGCCATACTGGGGCATGAGGGCGCTGGCATCGTTGTTGAAGTTGGCGCAGGTGTCACGTCATTAAAAAAGGGCGATCACGTCATCCCCCTCTATACACCGGAATGCCGCTCTTGTGATTACTGCACGTCAGGCAAAACCAATCTCTGTCAGCAAATTCGCGAAACTCAGGGCCGCGGCCTGATGCCAGATAATACCAGCCGCTTTTCTAGCGGCAAGGACGATATCTTTCACTACATGGGTACCTCTACTTTCTCAAACTACACAGTGGTTCCAGAGATCGCACTGGCCAAAGTTCGAGAAGACGCCCCGTTCGACAAAATTTGCTACATCGGCTGCGGTGTTACTACAGGCATTGGTGCGGTAATCAACACCGCTAAAGTTCAGCCAGGCGACAACGTGGTAATCTTTGGACTTGGTGGCATAGGCCTTAATGTTATACAAGGTGCCAGACTTGCCGGCGCAAACATGATTGTAGGCGTGGACTTAAACCCGGCTCGCAAAGAAATGGCCGAGCGCTTTGGAATGACTCATTTCGTCAACCCCGCTGAACTCCAGGAAGAACTAGTCCCCCATCTGGTAAATTTGACTAAGGGTGGCGCTGACTACTCCTTCGAGTGTATCGGTAATGTTGACGTAATGCGCCAGGCGCTAGAGTGCTGCCACAAGGGCTGGGGTACATCCATCATTATTGGTGTCGCACCGGCGGGTGCTGAAATATCGACAAGACCCTTTCAACTGGTTACCGGACGCAACTGGCGGGGTACAGCATTTGGCGGCGCGAAAGGCCGCACAGATGTACCAAAAATAGTTGACTGGTACATGGAGGGTAAAATAGAAATAGACCCTCTAATCACCCACACCATGCCCTTAGACGACATCAACACCGCCTTTGACCTTATGCACAAAGGCGAGTCAATTCGATCAGTGGTGCTGTTTTAAACAACCACACATTTAGAATTAAGGGTCGTGTTATGCGGCCCTTTTTATTTCTGCCTACGAGCCTGTCCGGGAACAGGGTCGTTGCGAGGGCGTGACATTTTGAGTCAGATATTACGATCA
>JALZUX010000049.1 GCA_023301405.1 Granulosicoccaceae bacterium
TCTCATGGCGGCAATGCGGTGTACCGCCGCATTCAACGGTGGTCCAGCTTGTCATAAGGCCCTTCCTGTAAAGTCGATTTTTAAATCACCTACTACTCGCCTGCTAGTTATCCAAAAAGTGGCTGGTGAAGAGGCGTGATCTCAAATAGTCTATCAAACACTGCAGCGTGCAGCAGATCACACCTTCGGCGCGCACCTAGCGCTAAGCCGTTACACCAAATCACTTAAGTACGGCAAGTCAGCCCCACTACGAGTACACGTAATAGCTGCTGCTTTTATGGCAAAGTTCATACTGGCCTGCAAATCAACCTCGCCGACCAATTCTGCGCCACCATTGAGATGCCCTTCGCTCTGCATCCAGTGCAGAATACCGGCTTGAAAAGTATCCCCTGCACCGACGGTATCGACCACCGATACTTTTACGCCTTCAACGTGCGCACTTTCACCGTTGGCTTTAAAGCCACTACCACCATCAGGCCCGCGAGTGATAAAAACCAATTGCGCACCGTGTGAAAAACTGTCGGCGACAAATTGATCTTCTTTGTTTTTACCCAGCAACGTTTCTATGTCTTCATCACTGGCTTTTATAATAGTAGCGCTGCCGGCAAAGCCTGCATAGACTTCACGCCATTTGTCGATATCAGGTTCAATGGTGGGTCGAAGATTGGGATCGTAGCTGATAACACGTTTGGCACTTTCGCGGGTTGCCAACTGCATCAAGCTAGACGATGTAGGATCGACAGCAGTACTGTAGGACCCGAAATGTACCACTTGAATATCGGCTGGCAGCGATGACGGAAGCTCATTGGCTTCTATACTGACATCTGCTGTATTGTCAGTATAAAACACATAAGCCGCTGAGCCGTCTGCTTGTTTTTCTACAATGGCAAGGGTGGTATTGAGGTTGGTATCAATGCACAGATCAATATCTATTTTATTGTCTTTAAAGTGCCCTCGCATCCGCTGACCAAACAGATCAGATGATAGCTTGGTAAAGTACCTTGACTTATGACCAAGCCTTGCCAAACCGGTAGCTACGTTCATGGGGGATCCCCCTACATGACCGCCTAAATTTACATTGCTTGCCGCCTCGTCTTCACGGTTTTTTTCAGCAAACATATCAAACAACGCATCACCACAACACAAATACACTTATGAATCCCCATAATTTTTAATAAGTTCGCACAATTTATTATTAAAAAAAGTGCGATGCTCAACATGCGGTAAATGCCCGCAATCATCTAAAAAGTGCCAATCACCACCAAACGTTAATGCATCATTAGCATTCAGCGCATTGATATTATCTTGCTTACCCCAAAATACTTGCCGCTTCAAATCACTGGCTGCAACTTTGGCAAATGCCGCGTGCAGATGATCACCTGATTGGTGCAGTACGCGTGCGAAGTCTGTTAAAGATTCACGCGCACCGGGCTTGTTAAGATGGGCTAACAACAAACCCGCTAATGCACGTGCGATCAGGCGTTTGTTGTGAACAAGCGACTGCAACAGGTCAAGCGCATCAGCTTCATTATCAAGTGAGGTCAATTGATCAGAAAACGATTGACAGACCCCTTGCCCCAACCCCAGTGGGGCTATAAGACTCAATGATTGCACACGTATACCCTGACTGGCAGCACACAACACTGCCACGCTTGCACCAACACTATGCCCTACTAAATGAACTGGTTGAGCACAGGCGTTGTTGCGGGCGATCAGATCAGCAATCGACTGCAAATCGTGCCAGCCTTTCACATTTACCGATTCACCATGCCCGGGCAGATCAAACGCAAGGCTTTCAGCCATATCAAACACGGCTGGCGCATTGCCCGCCCACGATTGCTTATCAGCGCCAAAGCCATGAATAAATAGAACCTTGGTGTCGGTGGTACTGTCGCCCCCCAGGCGCTTGATATTCAGAATCGTAGGATCACACATAAGTACCGAGCTACTCCGTAGCCTCGATCATACCCAGGGTTTGACCTTCCTCTGTAATATCATCAGCATCAACCAATTGGCTTTTCAGCACACCCGAGACCGGCGCTTCGAGTTCCATTGTGACTTTGGGTGTGGTCACCAATAATACCTGGTCACCTTCGGCAACAGTCTCACCTACCTTCACCAACCATTCTTCCACCTGAGCCTCGCTTACCTCATTGCCTAGACTTGGCATTACTATTGGGACTTCCATTTTTTGCCTCGTTACTTTTATCAATTACAGAGTTACAGGCCGATCCCGGCCAGATGTTGATGATCCCACTGCCGTACACCTTCCTGCGTGGCCGATATGTCAGGAAAGAATTCACGCGTAACCAGATCAAGGATATCAGCGCATTGGGGAAAGTAGCTTGATTCCATCTCTGCGCCGGGGACAATCCAGTTGGGCGCCCCAAGCACCTGCGGCGCGGCCTTCAATGATTTAAACGCAAAGCGGCTCAGATTAGCGGCCAGCGTATTAGCGAAACTACCTCGTTCACAGGCCTCGGAAACGATCACAATATGGCCGGTTTTTTTCACCGATTCAATTACCACATCATAGTGAAAAGGCACCAGTGTGCGGGCATCTATGATTTCAGCTTGCAGGCCATAACGTGTTTGCAGCTGATCGGCCGCTTCAAGTGCTGGGTACAAACAGGGGCCTATCGTTAAGATGGTCAGCGCATCGCCACGTCGTTTAATATCAGGCTCACCAATCGGCAATTCATAGTACCCTTCAGGTACTCCGCCGTCTTGCAAAGATTCTGTTAGGTCATATAAGCGCTGGCTTTCGAAAAAAACCACTGGATCATTGCTTGATAATGCGGCGGCCATCAAGCCTTTGGCATCATAGGGTGTGGACGGATACAACACCTTAAGCCCGGGTATATGGGTGACCAGTGACGACCAATCTTGTGAGTGCTGCGCACCGTACTTGCTGCCTACTGAGCAGCGAAGCACCACAGGTATCGATAAATCACCACCAGACATCGCTTGCCATTTAGACATTTGATTGAAGATTTCATCACCGGCCCTACCGATGAAGTCTGCATACATGAGCTCAACCAGTGCCCGTCCGCCTTCCATCGCATAGCCTATGGCACTAGATACAATAGTAGCTTCCGAAATGGGGGCATTGAAGACACGATGATGCGGGAATAGATCAGACAAGCCACGGTAAACACCAAACGCACCACCCCACTCCCTGCATTCCTCACCATAGATAATCAGTGATTGATCACGAAGCATATGGTGCAACACCGATTCAAATAGCCCGTCGCGTAATGTAATAGCACGCATCGGTGATAGCGCGTTACCGTCAGTGTCTAGCCCAGCACGGGATTTTTTAGCATTTTGTCTGATGCGACTAGCGGCGGTGAGATCAACGCTTGAATCGACCGCGGTATTCGCTAAATCAATTGACGTATTGCTGAACATCAATTCACCGATCATTGTCGGACATGCAGGAATGTCAACGGCCGGCGCGTTGGAAAAATCACTGGCCGCTTCCAACACTTTGGTGATCATCTGTTGCACGCTTGAGCGCAAATCATCAGTCTCAACTTCAGACAACACACCTTGCTCTTGTAGCTCAGAGGCATAACGTATGATCGCATCATGCGATTGCCACGCCTTCATTTCTTCACGGGTACGATAAACATTGGCGTCAGAGGTAGAGTGCCCCGATTGACGATAGCATTCGATATCAAGCAGTGCCGGCCCGTTACCCGCGATGAGTAAGTCTCTTTTTCGTTGCACGGCATCTGCCACCGCCAGTGGTCGCGTACCGTCGACGGTTTCTGCATGCATTGCGTGGGCATTGATACCAGCGGCGATACGCGACAACCGATCCCACGCCATGGTCTCACCCATTGTCTGGCCGCCCATGGCATAAAAGTTATTGTTAAAGAAAAACAACACCGGCAGGCCCTTGCTGTTGGTGTCTTTCCACAGTGATTCCAACTGCGCCATTGAAGCAAAATTCATCGCTTCCCATACCTGCCCGCAACCGGTTGATCCATCGCCGGTGATACTGACACTAATGCCTTCACCAGACGTGCGTTTGTACATCGCTGCACCTGTCGCAATTCCGGCTGAGCCACCCACAATGGCATTATTAGGGTAAGCGCCGAAAGGTGTGAAAAAGGCATGCATGCTGCCCCCCATGCCTTTGTTAAAACCGGTGGTTCGCATCAGTATTTCAGACAAAAAACCAAACAGTAAAAAATTTTGCGCTAGTGCTTTACCATCCCCGCCCAGACATTTTTCTACCGATTGCAGCAGCCTGCCGTGATCATGCTGCACCATGATATCGGCTAACTGTTTATCGTTAAGCGTTTCTATTGCAGCTAGGCCTTTAGCTAGAAACTCTCCATGACTGCGATGATTACCAAAGATATGATCATCAGGAGACAGCGCCATCGCCGCACCAACGGCAACGGCCTCCTGACCCACTGACAAATGCGCCGGCCCACGGTAGTTACACGCCACACCATTGTATTCACCCTTACTGCGAATCGAGTTAAGCATGGTTTCAAATTCACGTAGAATCATCATGTGCTTCAATGCATTGATTAACGCTGCGCTGCCGCGTGTTGCTAATTCTTCAGTGATTGATCTGTCATAGGCGTAAGCGGGTATGACAGGCATGCTCAGCTGGCTTGAAGACTCAAATCGATCTGGCGTTATTTCGATGGATTTCGGCATGTTGCCTCGGTGCAGCCCTGACAGTGGTGGAATCGCATTTTATTACACTCTGCCCGCTTGCACACGAGTAAATACCATTTGACATGATCACGCCATCGAACGACTACATCACACCGCTGACGCTGCTTAACACCGGTTACAAACCATGGGATTATCACCAATTTGCCTGAATTCAGTCTGTTGCGGAAATTTTATCCGCACACCAATCTCCTCGACTCCTAATCAATGGCCCCCGCCGTACACTTGGTCATCGCCAATTGACAGAGCCGATAATTGACAATACCCCCTTAAGACTGCAATCCTCGAGCAATTGCATTCCCTTAGATAAATGCGATCAAAATGCCCAATACCATCAAACACCGCCTCGCCGTAGCGCTAGTTACCCTGAGTCTACAGACGCTTGCAGCCACTGTGTCTGCGGATGAAGAAATTACGTTTCAGCGAGTTCCCACCCAGTTTATCGCCGCACTGGGTGAGCCGAGTGCCAGTTCCGGCACTGGCGCAGAAACCTGGGGCCTATGGCAGCAGGACCCGGGGCCTCGTGGCGTTTGGTTGCGACAGTTCCCGAAACTGCAGGCACTAGGCGGCTACGGCCCGGGCAATTGGAAGTTTGACGATAACGACTGGTGGCTGGACGAGAACGGGCTCATCATGGAGCCCCCGGCGTTTCCGATACCG
>JALZUX010000050.1 GCA_023301405.1 Granulosicoccaceae bacterium
GCGCTGGTGTTTTAACCTGCTGCCTTCAAGGTGCCTTTGATCTGGATGCTGTCCAATTTAAAGTTGTCAGCGGTACTTAAGAGTTGGCTGATTGTCTCATCGTCGATGTCGATACCGTTTTCCAGGCGATCGGCTGTTTTTCGCCTTTCCGGCTCGCCTGGCATTAGAATTTCGTCTTCGTCTGACATTGGGCGGCCGTCCTTTATTGATTTATAAAACTCCATGACGCGAGCTTCTATTGCCTTTTGCTCATCAAAACCCTGGGGGTTAATGATGATCGAAAACATGTTGTTAAAAACGCCACGTGGAATGTGATTGCCGGTAGCGACAGTTTCTTTACCGGCCAGCGCGCCGGCGAGTAGTTCGACAAAAATACCCAGCCCAGACCCCTTATGTGCGCCGAAAGCAGTCAGTGCGCCTTCGCGCAATGCCCACATGGGGCTTGGGTCATCGGTGGCGTTTCCGTCGTGGTCTAAAATCCATCCGTGGGGCACCTTTTCGCCCTTATTGTGCGCTACTCGTACTTTGCCGAGCGCCACCGTGCTCGTGGCCATATCAAGCATTGGTGTGGCTGCTCCAGCCACCGGGATGCCGATACTAATCGGGTTGGTTGAGAAGCCCGGATCTTTGCTGCCATGTGGCGCTACGAGCGGGGCATGGCCCCACACGTTCACGAAATGAATTGACATAAATCCTTGTTCTGCGCAGTACTCTGAGTAGTTTCCTGCCCGTGACACGTGCCCGGAATTACGCAGACCCAGTACCGCTACATTGTGCTCTCTCGCCGCTTCCATGGTGTGATCAAGGGCCAGTAACGCCATTCTGTGGCCAAAGCCGCGGCGGGCATCAACTACTCTGATCGCGCCGGCAGCGGGCAGGAATTCAGGTGTTTGATTGGGGATCAGGTTGCCGTCTTCTACTTGATACCCGTACATTGGCAACATGCCTATGCCATGGGAGTCGTGCCCTGTCAGGTTTGCTCTGATCAGATGGTCAGCTACAATAGATGCTTCGTTGTCGTCGCATCCAAACCCTGCAAGTATGGTTCTTGCGACGGTTTCAAGACTGCCTGCCGTATATTTCATGTTGGTTCACGTGCCGGGGTGTTGGTCGTGGCTAGTGTAGCCTGCAAGCGCTCGTCGAACCATCCGCTGCCGGGAAATAGCTGATAGTTAGTTTTGGTGACTAAACATCTACCTGTTGGGTTGTCTTCAATGCAATGGAGCGCAGGCAAGATATAGGATAACCTTTGGCAAAGGCTGGACGCGGGGATATATCTACGTTTCGGGCTTTAGGTAGAATAAATGAAAAGCAATATTTAGCATATTTGGTCCAACAGCTTTAAATCGAGTTGAGTGTTCATGACGTTTCACTATCCTGTGCACTTGTTAAGGTGTGTAACAAAAGGCCAATTAGACTAAACTTAGCGGCTGGTGAGCCGTTCAAGCGATGCTTGGCGTCAAGGTAAGGCTTGAAAATTACGATGATTAAATACAAAGAATATAGTGAGTACTACACTGAATTGTGTGGCTGGACAATAGGCCTTTTTGAGTAAATTGATTGATGCAGGTTTTTGAAAAAAAATACGTCATACCTATGAAATGCCCAACAGAGACAATGGTGCGCTCGGCATTGTGCATCAATGTTAACGCTATCGATCGAGGCGATGAAGTCTATGGAAAGTAGTAGTCAACTCAACGTGCTTGACGTTGGTTTTTTAAGCATCTCTATGGATGAGGCGCTCGGCACGATTTCCGATGTAATAAACACCGACCAAAAAGAGGCGGTGTTCTTTATTAATGCTGATTGCCTTAACATCAGTGCAAAAGACAAAGAGTATCGGTCAATACTTAACTCTCAAACAATCGTTTTGCCCGACGGGGCGGGGTTGAATATTGCCTGCCGCATAATTGGTGAACGCCTCGAGGCCAATTTGAATGGCACTGATTTGCTTCCGAAACTATGTGAAGTGGCAAGGCAGAATGATTTTTCAATGTTCTTGCTTGGTGCGGCGCCCGGTGTGGCAGAGCGAATGAAAGAAAACCTGGAAAGTAAATTTCCAGGGCTAAATATTGTTGGCGAGCAGCACGGCTATTTTGACCACGACACCGGTATGGATGAAGTCATTGCTAAAATCAATGCGGTTAAACCAAATATCTTGCTGGTTGCGTTTGGCGCGCCGATACAGGAAAAATGGATACATAAATACCTGGAGGCAGTTGACAGTAATTTACTGATTGGTGTTGGTGGCCTGTTTGACTTTTATTCCGGAGATAAAAAACGTGCTCCTGCGTGGATGCGTAGTTTTGGGATGGAGTGGCTTTATCGACTTTATCTTGAGCCAGGGCGTTTGTGGCGGCGCTATGTGATCGGCAACCCTCTGTTTCTTTATCGCATCGTGCGCTGGAAAAAAAAGCGAGCCTTGTAGGGTTTGGCTGCCCGAGAGCATTCCTTACTGCTGCCTGTTGAATTTTCTTTCATAGGCATGTTGCTCTAAACTCTGCCATGTCATGTTGCTTGATGTTTGCGTTAATCGAGATCAAAGCATGAGCAATGCGCCGGGGTAGTCGTAAGTGTTGATCTTCGTATAGATCAGTCAGATAACGTTTCGCTATTAGCCAATTTATCTAGTGCCTATTCAGAAACAAGCACTTATGCGCGCAATTTTTCACCGACTACATGGTGTTACTTAAGAATAACCCATTCCTAAGAAAGGATAGGCCCACATGTAGTGGGCAAAATCTCACGCGCCTGGGTGATCCTCGCTAAGCGCTCTTTCTGGACGTGCGTTAGCTAATAAAACTACCGGTTAATTTTGATGGTTTCTTGCGTTGACCAATGCAAGCTTATGGCAATTACGCCGGAGCCCCCAAAGCAAGTGCGCGTTCGCGAGACTTAGCCAGCTCGGTTGCATCGTTGATGGCTGGCGGTTGTCTGGTGGCGATGTCATCAAGGCTTTCCGGCCAGCCCATGGCGTGTCTTTGCAGTAGAGCGCATAGGCTGTGGATATGCGTTTCGCGGTCATTCAATGCCTCGATGTAGTGAAATTTCTCACCACCGCCCTCCATGAATATTTCGCGATTTTCTACATTGATTTCTTCAATAGTTTCCAGGCAATCAGCAGAGAAGCCCGGACAGATTAAATCAACGCTTTTAATGCCTTGTGATGGCAGTACTTCAAGTGTTTTGTCGCAGTAGGGCTGCAGCCATGGCTCTCTACCAAAACGTGATTGAAAAACCACCTGGTATTGATCGCTGGTCAGTGACAGATTTTCTGCCAGTAATCTAGCGGTGGCCTGGCACTGACAAAAGTACGGATCCCCGGAGGCGCGGTAGCGTTGCGGTATTCCATGAAATGACATGACCAACCGTTGCGCCTGGCCATTCGCCTGCCAGCTTTCTTTGACTGATTCAGCCAGTGCTTCAATGTAGTGCGGATCATCGAAGTACTGATTGATGAATCGCATCTCCGGGATCCAACGCGCCTTTTTGAGTTGATCGGTCACTTCATCAAACACTGAGGCGACCGTTGATCCAGAATATTGTGGGTAGAGTGGCAACACTAACAGGCGGCGAACATTGGCTTTGCGCAATTCATCGAGTGCTGACGCCACTGAAGGGTTACCGTAGCGCATAGCAAGCTGAACGTGTGGCGTGTCTTTAAAGTAGTCGGGTGCCATTTGTTGTATTGCGGCGGTCTGTTTTATTCCAAACTTAAGTAGGGGGGATCCGGTTTCATCATCCCATACAGTTTCGTAGGCTTCGGCTGTTCGCGATGGCCTGATTCGAAGAATAATGCCGTTTAGAATGAGCCACCACAATGGTCTGGCAACCTCAACGACACGGGGATCGCTGAGGAACTGCTTCAGGTAACGTCGGACTGATGGCACGCTGGTATCGTCCGGGGTTCCCAGGTTGACGAGCAAGATGCCTAGTTTCGATTCTGAGCCGTGTTGATAATCCGGCTCTCCGATATATTTCATGTAAGGTCCGTAAACTTTAAGTGTTTGCTAAGAGATTCTGAGTATCTTATGCGATAGTGGTTGTTGAGTGAGGTTGAATCTGCTTTTGTGAGAGCCGATTTTTTGACGCGATAACTGTCGCATCAACCGGGTTAGAAATTTTTGTCGCGTGGAACCACGTGTTTTATGGGTGATAACCGTTAAAAACAAGGCTACTTTAACGCTAATTGGCGATGATGATAAAAATAAAAGTGTTGCAAAAAGTAATCAGTTTATAGATGTGAATAGTTAGTTATGCACACCGCGTAATCCATGGTTTCGGGCCTAGCTGAAGAGCAAAATAAAATCAATGAGTTTTTCTAATTATTTGTTAAGTGATTGATCTGTATGTCTAAATATTCATTTTAAGCTATCAAGGTAGTAATACTCTATAAAAACGGTTTTGATCAACCTCGTTGGGTTGCACAACGTTTTCCACAGAGTTATCCACAGGCTACAGAAATCAGAAAAACAACCGCAGAATCGAATTTGCTCAATCCACAACAAAATAATGACTCCCTGACCGTCAAAGTAGCGATAGCAGTGCCACTGTCGCGTGTTTTCGACTATTTGCCGCATACGGAGTTAGCCGCATTTAAGCCTGGCGCGCGAGTGCTTGTGCCGTTTGGGCGGGGAAGTAAAGTAGGCGTAGTAACCGGCACCGGCCCTTCGACGGTAGATGCTGCAAAATTGAAAAAAATCACCCGCTTGCTCGATCGTGAGCCACTGTTGTCAGAAGAAATAGTCCAACTGATAGAGTGGGCCAGCGGTTACTACCATTCTCCCGTTGGCGAAGCGTTCTCTGCAGCGCTCCCGGTGCTGTTGCGCAAGCCCGGCGCAAAGCAACCGCAGGCACCTTTAAGTTACAAAATTACTGCCGAAGGTCAGCAGCTTGATCAGGCTGCGCTTGCTCGTGCGCCTGTGCAGTCTCAATTGCTGCAGTTTATAAAAGACAGTAAGTCGGCGGTGACAGGAGGGGAGTGTCGTCTGTTCGATGCACGGTGGTCTTCGCCAATGAAGCAATTGAT
Organism: Granulosicoccaceae bacterium; assembly: GCA_023301405.1. GTDB lineage: Bacteria > Pseudomonadota > Gammaproteobacteria > Granulosicoccales > Granulosicoccaceae. The sequence continues at coordinate 5,030 of JALZUX010000050.1, forward strand.
AGCGAAAGGGTTGGTCGAAACAACGGTTGCACAGTTCCCACTTGAAAAGCCACTGCCGTTGTTTGCGTTGAACGATGAGCAACAAGCTGCCGCTGATGCCATTAATAATGGTCTTGGCTCTTTTTACCCTTCTTTGTTATACGGAATAACTGGAAGTGGTAAAACCGAAGTTTATATCGATGTTGCACGCAACGTAATTGCCAGTGGTCAGCAAGTTTTGGTGTTGTTACCTGAGATAGGCCTTACCCCTCAATTGTTATCGCGGGTACGTGCCGCATTGGCTTGTCGCGTCGAGGTGTTGCATTCCGGACTGAACGATACCGAAAGGTTACTGGCGTGGCAGGCCGCCGTGGCGGGGGATGCCAGTGTAGTGATCGGCACACGTTCGGCGGTTTTTACGCCGATGCCGCGACTGGGTTTTATTGTTGTTGATGAAGAACACGATGGTTCGTTAAAACAGCAAGACGGGTTTCGTTATCAGGCTCGTGACCTAGCCATGGTTCGCGCCCGCAAATTGGGAATCCCTATCGTTTTAGGGTCAGCGACCCCTGCGCTTGAAACGCTGCACAATGTATCCCGTGGATTACTTAACCTGCATAAAATTGAAAAACGTGCCGGTGCAGCTCGCAATCCGGTAATGACGTTGGTCGACAGTCGTGGTGCTGATGTAGAAAACGGGCTGTCACGTCGGTTTTTAATGGCCATGCAGGAAGTGCTTAGTCGCGGTGAGCAGGTGATTGTTTTCATTAATCGTCGTGGTTATGCGCCTGTACTGATGTGTGAAGACTGCGGCACAATGTCTGACTGCGATAACTGCGACGCCCACATGACAGTGCATCTGCGTTCAAATCGTATGCGTTGTCATCATTGTGGCGCAGAGCAACGGATTCCTAATAAGTGCAAAGCTTGTGAGAGTGACAAGCTGATTCATGTTGGCGCTGGTACCGAGCGGATGGATGAATTCTTAACAGAGCGGTTTCCAGGCAACACCGTGTTGCGAATTGATCGGGATAGCACCAGCCGTAAAGGTGAGTTGCAACGCCACTTGATGATGGCGGCAACCGGAGAGGCGCAAATATTAGTCGGCACACAAATGTTGGCTAAAGGACACGACTTTCCAAACGTAACGCTGGTTGGCATCGTCGATGCTGACCGGGGGCTGTTTGGCGCGGACTTCCGTGCTATTGAGCAAATGGGGCAACTGATCGTGCAGGTGGCAGGCCGTGCTGGTCGTGCGGAAAAGCGTGGCGCGGTGATGGTGCAAACTCGCAACCCTGAGCATCCATTACTGGAGAAATTATTAGCTCAAGGCTATAGCGAGTTTTCAAACTATTTACTCGACGAAAGAAAAGAAACCGCGTGGCCGCCGTTTGTGCATGTTGCCTTACTGCGTGCTGAGGCCGAGCCACCGGGCGTTGCCCACAGATACCTTGATGAAATAAGGCAGATGGTTGGCCCGGTCGCCACTGATGCAGTTAATGTGCTGGGGCCGGCGCATGCCCCCATGGAGCGATTGGCAGGGCGTTATCGTGCACAATTATTGTTCATGAGTACGCAAAGAAAGCCATTGCATCACCTGCTTTCCTGGTTAAGGCCGAATTTGGAGCAGTTATCTTCGTCAAGAAAGGTGCGTTGGTCTTTGGATGTCGATCCACATGATATGTTGTAGCCGCGGATATTTTGGCACTATATGTAGTGTTTTAAAGGCGAAAATCACCACAAAATAGCACAAATACTTGAGTTTTTATTGCACATGAACACTTCCGTTGCCAAACCTCAGGCGTTAGAATAAGAAC
>JALZUX010000051.1 GCA_023301405.1 Granulosicoccaceae bacterium
AATAATACGTCAACACCCCGCCCAGGGATCAAGTTCACTTCTTCCGTCAAACCCATATCGCGTATAATCTGTGCAGGAATTTGCCTCTACCGCTGGGAAAACCATGAACTACGAGAAAATCGGCTTTGAAGTGCGCGATCAAATTGCATGGATCACGATCAACCGTGCATCAGCATTCAATGCACTTGATTTGCAGGCCATGCAAGAACTTCTTGATATTGCGAACCGCTGCGGCAGTGATCGGGGTATCCGCGCCGCCGTTCTAACAGGCAGCGGCGATAAAGCATTCTGCGCCGGCGGTGATGTTGCAGATTTCGCCGAAAACTCAGACAGAGTCACCCTGCTTTTGAAAGAAATGACCACCTGCCTGCACACTGCAATTTCACGCTTTGCGCGGATGGATGCACCGTTGATTGCCCGTATAAACGGGGTAGCGGCTGGTGCGGGCTTAAGCATGGCAGCTTGTTGCGACTTAGCGATATGCACCACCGACAGCAAATTCACCAGTGCCTACACCGCCATCGGGCTAACACCGGACGGTAGCTCTACCTATTTTCTGTCTCGAATCATTGGCACTCGTCGCGCCATGGAATTATATTTAACCAATCGCACTCTCACCGCAGCCGAAGCACTGGACTGGGGGTTGGTTAATCAAGTGGTGCCTGCCGATGAACTGGATGACACAGTCGCATCACTCGCGAAACGTTTAGCCAACGGCCCCACCAGAGCCCATGGCGGCGTAAAGAAATTAGTGCAAATGGCAATGAATGACACCCTTGAGTCACAAATGGAAAGGGAAACCCGCACCATTGTAGAAATGAGTACCACCGAAGACGGAATAGAAGGCGTGAAAGCCTTTTTCGAAAAGCGAAAGCCTGAATTCAAAGGGCGTTGAAATCTTATTAGCGTTCCCGTGTTAACACTAACTACGTCACCAAGAATAACGCAACGCGGCCTGGTGGCGGCAGCGTTGTGCTTATCGATTGCAGCGTTTAATGCAGACGCTGAAGTTGCTATCAACGAAACCTATAACTATTACACGGTGCAAGGTAACTCTACTACTGAACTGCGTAAGTCTATCAATAAAAAACGCGACAAAAACACCAACATGAAAGGGTTTGACGCCAGCACCCGGTGGACAATAACATGGACATTTAAATACCTGCCCACACAGACAGACTGTCATATCACTGAGGCCACAGTGACCGTAGCAATAGAATATCACCTACCTCAATGGAAGGGCCGTGACGACTCAAAAAAGCCCGCTATTAAAAAAGCCTGGGACACCTACAGCGACAACTTGCACGATCACGAATTGCAACACGGGAATATCGCAAAAACTACCGCCAAACAAATAGAACGCGGCCTACTCAACATTGCCCCTACACATGGTGACTGCCAACACTTACAAGCAAAGGGTAACGCGCTTGCATCGCAACTACTGAAGAAATCAAGACAACAACACAGTGACTTTGATATCGCCACAAATCATGGTAGCGATACCGGCGCTATATTTCCGTAACGCCAACCACACAGCTACGACGTAAGCCATTCCGCGGCAAGGCCACACTAATCTGCACCATTCATTGGGGTCGCCACTTAGCGACTGATCAGCGACAAGAGTTAGCAGGAAATAGCCTGATCAAACTAAAAAAAGTTGCCCGGAAATTCCGAATTACAGTAGACCTGAGAAGGTAAAAGACAGACAACCCGGTTAAAGCATGCTAGACAACAGTCTTGATGGTTTTTCTTATTGCAAGGATAACTATTAGCGATATCACCGTAAACGAGCGTCATAGACTGATCTCTAGTTAACATACTAAGTACCCTTAGCGTTAAGGAGGGTTACATAGGCTATTCTAACCATCGAACCCATCCTTCTCCATGCAGTGCTTAATTCCTACTTCGGAAAGACACCCAAACTTATCCATCTCATGGAAGAAGTATTCATTTAACCGCGATCCCCGACGTTATGCCAATACCGGGACAACAGGCTTACACGGCTGCGTCGGGCTAATTACTTCGCCCATTCTAAATGAGACAAATCTGCGAAGCACCTGAACACAGATTCGCCAAAATCGCCCGCCAGCGGTATTCAAACGAGACAGGCACCTCATACCTATTACAAATGCTGCCTACAATGTTTTAAAAAGGTAAACTTGCGCATTTTCGATCCTTCCCCTTCGCGAAGGCAGCATTTTTAGTGGAGTATGACCTTGCAAACTAAATTTCTTCCCAAACTAGCGGTGCCTGTTTCCGTGATTGCTTTCACCCTGACCGCGTGTAGCGGCGGCGGCAGCAACGGCTTATCAACTACCAGCAACACCGACAACAACTTGGCGACAACCGTCCCCATCGACTGGACCGGACGCGCTTGTGAATCTCCCGCTTTTAGAAATACGTTGGGCACGTATACCGGTGAATTGCAATTTCAAGACAGTGCGGCGCGCTCGTGCCGATGGAGCGCCGAAATTACCATCGCTGGCTCAAGTGCATTAGCCACGGAAGATTGCAACCTTTCAGGGAACATCGAAGTTACACTCATTGAACAAGGTACCCAGCTTGAAGAATCTCCGTATCTTTGCGCAGAAATAAATCAGGCCACTGACTACGCGACGGGTCTTCAAGAAACTCTTGATCTTAACATTGCCACCCCAACCTCGTTTCAGCTGCAGCTCGAAGCCCCCTTTCCAGAGTTTGACGTAAACGGACTCGCGTTAGTTAACGCGGTCACTCAATTTGAATCGATAGTCGTTGGCGGTGATCGATTAACCGCCGTGACTGGTACCATCGAAAGAGGCAATTAAGCCATTCGGTCTAGCTTTTAACGTTTGGGGCACGTAGTAGCCCCACAACAAATCAAGTCCTTCCCGGAAACAGCCCCCGTAGCCAGGCTAAGGAATTTCAAGTCAGAAATTTTAATCAATAGAAGTTAGAAGACTTTTATTAACCCATGACTTCGGCTAAATATGCAGCGCTCGCCCGGTGATCTGCATACATGCCTCGGCAAAACCTTCACTCATTGTTGGATGTGCATGCACAGTAGCCGCTATGTCTTCAGCGCACGCGCCCATCTCCAATGCCAGTACAAATGCGGCTGATAATTCAGAAACACCCACACCGACCGCTTGAATGCCCAGAACCACACCCTGCTCTTTAGTAGCGACTACTCTAATAAACCCTTCTTCAGCTTCGGTCGTCATCGCCCGGCCATTGGCCTGAAACGGAAATTGCCCAACACTTATTTCATGGTTAGCGACTATTGCTTCAGATGGCGACAATCCCACCGTCACTATTTCAGGATCAGTAAAGCATACAGCCGGTATCGCTACTTTATCCCACGATTGGTTTTTACCGGCAATGATCTCTGCGACTAGTTCTCCCTGTGCCATCGCACGATGAGCCAGCATGGGTTCGCCTGTGACGTCACCTATCGCATGAACACCGCGCATTGAAGTCTGGCACTTGTCATCAACTTTTATAAATGCCCCGTCCATTGTCAGGCTGAGTTCCGCAAGGGAACAACCATCAGTGCAAGGCCGACGACCTACAGTGACCAATACTTTATCGGCTTTAATAACTTTCATATCACCATCAGCAGACTGAACTTCAAGACCCGCCTGAACCATGCCCTGTGCTCTGGCGTTTGTCATTACCACAATCCCTAATGCAGCCAAACTCTTAACAACCGGAGCCGTCAGATCAGTATCGTACTGCGGCAGTATTTGATCAGCGGCTTCGATGACAACTACCTGTGAGCCTAGTTTGGCGAACGCGATGCCTATTTCAAGACCAATGTATCCACCGCCCACTACGGCTAACGTTTGCGGTACTTCTTCAAGGGCCAACGCTTGAGTTGATGAGATAACATCACCGGAGAACGGCAACGATTCTAGCTCGACAGGGACAGACCCGGTCGCAATAACGATATGTTCTGCACTAATGGTTTTGTCACCGTCGGCAGTGGTTACCACCACCGTTTTTCCATCAAGAAAATTAGCAGTGCCCTGAATTGCCGTTGCTCCTGATTTTTTCAACAAGCCAGACACACCAGAGTTTAAGCGACTAACAATGCCATCTTTCCACCTGACTGACTCAGACAGGTTGATCTCTGGTGATGCGGCAGTAATACCCAACGCACCACCGTTGACAAACGCACCCAGCTTATGAAATTCATCAGCCACATGAATCAACGCTTTGGATGGAATACAACCCACGTTAAGACAGGTACCTCCGGGCTTTTGCGATTCGACGATAACCGTATCTACCCCCAACTGCGCCGCTTTAATTGCACAGACATAACCACCAGGGCCAGCACCAATCACTAATAGCTTACATTTTAGATCAGTCATTATTTAATCCCCTACAAACAACATGGCGGGTTTTTCAAGCAGCGTTTTTAGCTTTTGCACCATCACTGCCGCATCCCAACCATCAATCACGCGATGATCAAAGCTTGCAGAGATGTTCATCATCTTTCTGGGTACAAACTGCTGTCCGTCCCAATGCGGTCGCACCGCTATTTTGTTAATTCCTATAATGGCTACTTCAGGGTAATTAATAATTGGCGTGGTGGCGATTGCCCCAAGCGGCCCTAACGATGAAATAGTGATCGTTGACCCCGTTAATTCATCGCGCGTAGCACTACCATCACGACTTCCTTCAGCAAGCCGCCCGACTTCCTCGGCGCTTTGCCATAAGCTTAAGGTTTCACAGTGCCGAACCACCGGTACCATTAAACCGGCCGGGGTTTGTGTCGCAATGCCAATATGCACACCGCCGAATTGATGAACCACACCGGCGTCATCATCATAAGTAGCATTCAGTTGCGGTTGCTCCGCCACCGCCTCAACTATAGCCTTCATCATAAAAGGCAATACCGTCAGCTTAGCGCGTTGATCTTTATGCGCGGCGTTTAGCTCTGTTCGCAGCTCTTCAAGGTTAGTAACATCAATCTCTTCAACAATTGTGATATGTGGAATGCGCGCCTTCGAAAGCGACATCTTCTCTGCAATCTTACGACGCATACCAACCACTTTGATGTCTGTAACAGTGGTATTCGCTGCTCGTCCGGCAGACGATGCCAGCGGTCCGCCCTGTTGTATCCAGGTGTCTATGTCTTCATGGCTTATACGGCCCGCAGCGCCTGATCCGGTAATCAGCCGCAGATCAATACCATTATCTTTTGCACGCTTTCGCACCGAAGGCGCCGCCAACGGCTTACCGCCTTGAGCATTACCATGTGTCACAGCAGACGGGGGTTTCTTTGGTAACTCAGGCACCGTTTTTTTAGTTACCGGGCGCTTCACATCAGCCACAGGTGCCGCCACAGGAGCAGGTTCGGCAACCGGAGGTGTAGCTTGACCAGCACTGGCACCAGCGCTGTCAGATTGATTGCCCTCCCCATCTACTTCCAATCGAATCAACTCAGCACCAACGGCAATTACATCGCCAATATCACCACCAAGCCAGATCACTTTGCCGGTAATACTTGAAGGAATTTCTACAGCGGCTTTGTCGGTCATCACGGCACCAAGCACTTCGTCTTCCAAAACGGTATCGCCAACTTTGACGTTCCATTCGACAAGCTCTGCTTCTGCCACACCTTCACCAACATCTGGCAGGCGAATAGAATAAGTACCCATCGCTATGCCTCCATGACTTCGGTCATTGTACGGCCCAGCCTTTCAGGGCTTGGGAAATAGTCCCACTCTTGTGCGTGCGGATAAGGTGTGTCCCACCCGGTCACACGAGCGATAGGCGCTTCTAAATGATAGAAGCATTCTTCCTGCACCAATGTGCAAAGCTCTGCGCCAAAGCCCGAGGTACGAGTTGCTTCATGCACAACGACACATCGGCCAGTCTTTGATACTGACTTCACTATGGTATCTAGATCAAGTGGCAGTAAGGTGCGCAGATCTATGATCTCGGCATCGATACCGGTCTCTGCCGTGGCAGCTTCAGCCACATATACCATGGTGCCGTAAGCCAGTATGGTCAGGTCGGCGCCCTCACGCCTGATAGCCGCTTTACCTAGCGGAGTAATATAATAGTCTTCCGGCACCTCACCCAATTCGTGATTACGCCACGGTACCACTGGCTTTTCATGATGACCGTCAAATGGACCGTTATACAGACGCTTAGGCTCCATGAATATCACCGGGTCAGGATCTGCAATAGAAGCGGCTAACAATCCCTTCGCATCATACGGATTTGAAGGCATCACAGTCTTTATGCCACACACCTGAGTAAAGACGGCTTCAGGGCTTTGGCTATGGGTTTGTCCACCAAAAATACCGCCACCTACCGGCATTCTAATTACCAGCGGGCAGGTAAAGTCACCTCCCGACCGATGTCTTAGACGTGCTGCTTCAGAAACAATTTGATCGTAGGCCGGATAAACATAATCTGAAAACTGAATTTCAACACAAGGGCGTAAACCATACGCTGCCATACCGATCGCCGTGCCTATTATTCCGGACTCATTGATGGGTGCATCAAAACATCGGCTAGCGCCATATTTCTCTTGCAAGCCTGCCGTGCAACGAAATACGCCACCAAAGAAACCAACGTCCTCTCCGTAGACAACAACTCTTTTATCAACTTCCATAGCGTTATCAAGGGCGTTTTGAATCGCCTCGATCATAGTCATCTTAGCCATTAGTAACCGGCCTCCTGACGCTGCTTGACTAAATGCGGCGGCATTTCTTCAAACACATCTTCAAACATATCTCTAGCTGAGGGGCCGTTGCCACTGCTTAGTGTGCCAATGGCTTCCGCTTCTTTCTGTGCGGTTAATACTTCGTCGTCAATCTCGGCTTCAGCTTGCTTATGTCTTTCTTCTGACCAATATCCGTGCTTGATCATGTGGTCTTTCAGTCGAAGAATTGGATCACCCAACGGCCAGGCGTCGCCCTCCTTTTTTGGACGATAGGCAGAAGGGTCATCAGAGGTTGAATGCCCACCGGCCCGATAAGTCACGTACTCCACCAACGTTGGTCCCAGATTACGGCGCGCCCGCTCTGCCGCCCACTTGGCCACAGCGTATACCGCCAGGTAGTCGTTACCATCGACCCGCAACGCAGGAATACCAAAACCATGACCACGCGCAGCAAAGGTGCCTGAATCCCCTTTGGCTATCCCTTGAAACGTAGATATGGCCCATTGGTTATTGACAATATTTAGAACCACCGGTGCTTTATAGGTTGATGCAAATACCATAGCCGCGTGAAAATCACTTTCCGCCGTAGAGCCATCCCCCACCCATCCTGCGGCAATTTTATGATCACCCGAGATAGCGGATGCCATGGCCCAACCGACCGCTTGCGGGTATTGAGTAGCCAGATTACCGGATATAGAGAAGAAACCATGCGCCTTGGACGAATACATAATAGGCAGTTGCCGCCCATGGATCGGATCTTTTTCATTTGAATAGATCTGGCACATCATTAAAAACATCGGGTAATCTTGCGCAATCAACAGACCGGCCTGACGGTAGGTAGGGAAGTTCATATCCCCGGGCAATAACGCTCGCTGAAATGCACAGGAAACGGCCTCTTCGCCTAGGTGCTGCGCATAGAAAGAAGTTTTGCCTTGTCGCTGCGCCATTAACATACGCGCGTCGAAAGCACGCAAGCGCATCATGTGACGCAGACCGGTGCGCAGTTCGTCTTCGCTGAGCACACCTGCCCATTCACCGGCCGCATCACCATCGCGCGTTAACACTCTGATAATGGTAAACGCCATATCGCGAATGGATTCAGGATCTGCATCAACCGCTGGGCGACGTACAGTACCCGCCTTGGGTATTTTCACATCTGAAAAGTCCGGACTATCACCGGGACGTATCTCTGGCGTAGGAACGCGAAAGGATAAAGCGGGGTACTCGCTCATAGAAATCCTCAAATGCCACGGTTTGTACACCGAGGCTAATTCAACCGGGTTTGCCACTTCATAGTGCGAGTCCTGTACCACGGACTACTTTCGGTACAAGAAAAATATCGAATAGATCAGATATTCAGCGGCAAATAACACCAATTTAGCGACAATATCACCGGCATGACCTGCTCCGATGGGCCTAGAGTGCAGCGTAGTGACTAATCAATAAGATTGTAAGTGTCGACTTATACACAAAACCGGATAACTCAATACAGCAACAAGTGACAAATATCCGACGCGAATATCATCTAATCAAGTAACAAATCACGAACCATTTAGCTATCCAACAGCCACATGCAGCCACACCTTAGTTATTAGCCTCAGCGATCATCAGCACAGATGGGATAAAGATATTCAATTCCATTACCGCCTAACCAAAGGCGGCAGTACTAAAATTCAAGTATCCTTCAGCTTAATGGATTAACACGCGTCAAAGGAAATGCCGTCAAAAAATCAAGTTGTGATCTCCACACCTGTCGCCAAACCCGCTTCAATACCGGTCAATATTTCAGCCGGACTTGTCATTGGTGTACTGGTGGTCTTTATGCAAATCTCACTGGCAGCACTGATTTTTTCAGGTGAGCTAAGCCGCTATTTTGGATCAGGCATCGGAATCATGTTACTCGGTGCATTTATTACAGTGTCAGTGACAACTCTTCTAAGTTGTTTCAATACGTCAATCAATATTCCCCAGGATGTGCCTGCCGCCATGCTTGCGGTAATAGCGGCGACCATCGTTACCCAGTCAGGGGGTACGGCGTCGTTTGAAACATTTGCGACTGTTGTCGTGGTGATGGGCACATCTACTATTCTTACCGGCTTTCTGCTTTGGTGGTTTGATCAATTCAATCCAGGGCGGTTAGTCCGATATTTACCCTACCCTGTCATTGGCGGGTTCATGGCCGGCACCGGCTGGCTGCTATTCACCGGCGGGTTCAGTGTATTAAACGACGGAGGCATCAACACAGCACTTTT
>JALZUX010000052.1 GCA_023301405.1 Granulosicoccaceae bacterium
ATAACATCACCGAGTTGCTCATAATTAGCCGCCATGTCAAGTACTGGAATACCGGCAGCACCAACAGCGGAAGCGAAACGTGAGGTAATCAGATTACGCAGTTGGTCACTGATTTCATCAACCCGGAAATTGCCATCTGTGCCAACAATTTCACGTATGAAGACCAGGGGATCTTCCACTCTTACTCCGTAGGTACCGAAAGCACGAATACGCGCTGCACCAAATTCTGCATCACGCAGCATCAACGGATTTTTAGTACCCCACTTTAGATCAACAAACCGTCGGGTATTGATGAAATAAACCTCTGCTTTAAACGGACTACTGAAACCATGATCCCAATTCATAACGGTTGAAAGTACCGGCAAATTACGAGTTTCAAGCTCGTACATACCGGGGCTCAGTACGTCGGCCACTTGCCCCTCATTAACAAATACTGCTGCCTGACCTTCTCTTACGGTTAGCTTGGCACCGTACTTTATTTCATTTCCATATCGCTCAAAGCGATACACCATGGTGTCATTGGTATCATCGGTCCATTCAATGATGTCTACAAATTCGCCAAATAATTTATCAAATAAACCCATTTTCTAAACCTCGTCTGCGGTATTACGGGTGTGAGAACTTGCTGCCGCAAGTTTGTTTTTTAACTCAGACTCAAGCTCACCGAGTGTACGTTCTGCATCAAGACGCTTGCGCTTGCCTTCATCTGCTATTTGCAAACTTTCTTCAATGGTAGCAATCAGATTTTCATTGGCTCTTTTAACGGCTTCAATATCAAACACGCCACGCTCAACTTGCTCGCGAACTTCACGGTTAGCTGTACGCAGTGTTTCAGCATTTTTCTCTAGCAGATCGTTGGTCAAATCAGTAGCTGCTTTAACGCTTTTGGCAGCTTCTTGCGATCGAAACACAGTAACAGCCTGAGCCAGTTGCTGGCGCCAAAGCGGTACGGTGTTTACCAGCGTGGAGCTGATTTTTGAAACCAGGCCTTTGTCGTTTTCCTGCACCATGCGAATACTTGGCAAGCTTTGCATAGCAACCTGACGTGTCAGCATCAGATCATGGATGCGTCTTTCAAGATCATCTCGAGCACTTCGCATATCACGTAGTTCTTGTGCTTTCAAGACGTCATCAGTGCTTTGCGCTTCGACGCCCATTGCGGGTATTAAGGTATCGTCAAGCTGCTTGAGTTTCTCTTCCCCTGCGGCGATATAAAGCTCAAGCGAATGATAATATTCAAGGTTGGCATCATAAAGGCGATCGAGACCGGCAATGTCTGTTAACAGCTTTGTTTTATGATCTTCAAGGTTGTCAGTGATGGTATCTATCTGTCGGCGCACACCTTCATACTGCTGTATAAACTGCACTACCGGACGGGCACGACCAAACAGGCGTGCAAAGAAACCGCGCTTTTTTGTTGGATCCATAGAACCGACATCAAAGCCGCGCAACACAGTGACCATATTGTTGAGATCCTGCCCCGCAGGACCGATATCCTTATTACGTACACCTTCCAGCATGTTGTCACTGATGGTAGTCAATCTTTCCTGAGCTTTGCTTCCATAAAACAGAATGCTGTTTGAATCAGACAGGTTTATTTCGTTCATCAATTCTGAAATTCGCGAACGATCATCCGTGCTGGCTGATTCAAGGGTAACCATTTCATATTTAAGGTCAGGCGCAAGCATGGCATCAAGCTTTGCGACATCCTCTTTCAACGAAGCATCACTGGTATCAACATTTGTTTCAGGCATTAGTATCCGGTCTCCACAATTTATTCATTATTCAGTTATGTGTTCAGATCAACACATGATATTTTTCCTGCGAGTGCTTGCCACTAATCTGGCGACAAACTACACACCTTCCTTTTCCAATTGCACTTGTAATACTTCTATCTGAATATCAAGCTCTGTAAGGTTGTTTTCCAACAGTTTTTCTTTTTGCTCGCCTATAACAGTTTCTATCGTACTGAGCACGTTTCGGAAGTTGTTTTCCAACACCCCGTTGTCGCCGTACTTGTGTGTATCTGCGTAGCCTTCGGTAACACGCTGGGCACCATCTAAATAGGTTCTGAGGAATTTTCTGGCCCGACGAAGATCGCGTGGATCATCTTCAACAATACCCATGATTTCACGAACACCAGTGACAATATTGCGCAGCCGGTCTTTAAGTTCTACATTATGAATTCGATCACGGGCAGCTTCTATGGCCAATATTTTACTGTCAGCCTCATTCAATATTTCCAGCACCTCTTCCGCGGTGACGCCAATAGCGGGCATATCAGGAGCAGTTCGCGATGGATCCCGACCATAAACCAGTACCGCCCCCATACAAGCGACAGCCCCCAGTAAGACGCTGGCAATGAATGATTCTTCTGAGCCAAACTTTGCCCCGACAAACATGCCCACACCCAAAACGCCTGCAGCTAACGACTTGTAGGGAATGGCACTACTGCGTCTCACGATTCGACGGCGCTTAGCATCACCTTCAATATCAAGGCCTTTTCTCATCAGAGTGGCGGCAAGCATCGTAATTGCGAAGGCCACGCCACAACCGATGGCGACCAGTGCCTTACCGTCTCGAAAAAGAGCAATCAAGCACCCCAGCAACAAAGGCATCGGTAATAGAAACAAAAGCAGTGCTCGAGTGCGAGGCACCCGGCTGGCGTTGTCAGGATTGTACTTTACCGCTCCGCCTCTCTTTAATTCTTTCACTTAATTTGCTCAACAGCGCCACTTTCAAAACCGGCACCAAAATTCATGGCGTTTAACATTGAGCCGCAGGAAACGCCACTGACTGAGACAATCAATAGAATGACTCCGATGACTTTTTTTAGTTTATTGGGCATAACTTCCTGATGGTTACTGGACTGACGATGAAATATGGCGTCAAATCGTTAGCATTTCAAGCACTTGCAGAAAATAGAGAGCACGCCAATACTAATTTGAACGATTTCTTCCGCTCTGCGCATTTTACCAGACTTGAGTCCATGTGATGTCTGTGGATATACGGTAATCAGGCTAAATATTGTAACGGTATCCTGCTACGGCCTCGTGAAGCCGGACACTTAACGCCGATCTGTGGTCGCATCACCGACACCTATCCGCAACACAACCGTAAAACATCTTGTCGTGGCATTAAACAACC
>JALZUX010000053.1 GCA_023301405.1 Granulosicoccaceae bacterium
GACCATTTATCAACCGCTTTTTCAATCCGATCAAGCCCCTCAAGAAGTGATTGCTTCTCTTCCGGGGATAAGCCACCTAGCAACACCGAGTTTCGCTGTTCCATCATGACATCAACCCGTTGATGAACGGTTTTGCCTTTCTCAGTCAAGCCCAGTCGTACGTTTCTCGACTTGACCGAACCATTTTCGTTTTCCACAAGTTCACTTGCAAGCATATTTTTAATTGTGCGACTGATCTGGCCTTTGTCCATTCCAATCTGCACTCTTATGTCTGCCTGACTCAACGCGCCGGCTTGCGCCAGTAACGCCAGAATTCGCCATTCCGGAAGCCTTAAATTTTCTAGCTTTTGAACGGCTTGGCCAATTTGCCGACTCATTTTTACGTTTACAACGTTTAATTTAACGCTTACCAGCGAATGCAGCTGTAAATCCTGTGTTAACATTTTGCTTTGAACCTCATCTGATATGCCCCTATTCTAGTTCGCACACGCTGCAATTCTTGTATGACATCGTATGCATCTGTCAGTAAAAGCCCCCAGATTCCACCCTAAAAACTTCATCATATTAAACAGATTGCACGCATGTTCAGCGGATTAAGTTTCCCCTAAAACTGCTGCAACCTTTCTTCTTTCATTATTGTTTAATCTAGTGAAAAAATAAACAACCCTGCTTTTTGATTGACTAAAATGACTTATCAACCAACTTATCTACCTTTTTTAGCCACCATCTTCAGCGACCGCCGCTCACATCAATAAACGACCCTGTGCAATACTGAGCCTCATCTGAAGCCAACCATATTACCGCATTTGCTACTTCCCGCGGTGTCCCGCCTCTTTTCATTGGAACTTGCGCTTTAACCCGATCAACCCTGTCCGGCTCGCCACCACTTGCGTGAATGTCTGTGTAAATTACCCCAGGACGCACCGCATTCACCCTGATGCCCAGATCAGCTACCTCTTTGGCAAGACCCACCGTCATGGAGTCAATTGCACCCTTGCTAGCAGCGTAATCAATGTATTCTCCGGGCGCCCCGAGCTTCGCAGCAACTGACGAAATATTTATAATTGATCCACCAGCTCCGCCAGATTCAGTTGACATCATACCTACCGCTTCGCGAGCGCAATAGAATGAACCATACACGTTGGTCTCGAAAACACGGCTTAACCTGCCTGAACTAATGGTATCGATTTTTCCAGTTTCAAGTATTCCTGCATTATTAACCAAAACTGACGCCACCCCTAATGAGTCCCTGACAATCTCAAAAAGTTTCAAGACGTCAGGCTCAGATGCGACATTGGCCTGCACCGCGAGAGCGCGTCCACCACGCTTGGTAATTTGATCCACGATACCATTGGCCGACTCGACGTCAGAATGATAATTCACACACACCGCATACCCCGCCTCCGCAGCGGCTAAAGAGGTTTCAGCCCCGATCCCCCGACTCGCCCCGGTAACTATCATTACTTTCATGGTTAACAACGCCGCAGGTTTCTGTGACCAATTACATGTTACGACGGTACTTACCACCTACGTCGAATAGCGCGTCAGTAATTTCGCCGAGCGAACAATATTGTACAGCATCAACCAACTCTTTAAACACATTGCGATTATTCACCGCTGCGTCTTTAATTTTCGCCAAAGCGATCGCTGAGTGGTCAGCGTTTCGCTGTTGAAAGTCACGCAATCGTTTGATTTGAGACTGTTTTTCCTGATCAGTAGATCGGGCTAACTCGACCTTTTGATTTTGCTGATCCTCCGTTGGACTAGTATACGTATTCACACCAATGATAGGCAACGACCCATCATGCTTGCGATGTTCGTACAGCATTGATTCTTCCTGTATTTTTCCACGCTGGTAGCCGGTTTCCATCGCCCCCAGCACCCCGCCACGTTCCGAAATTCTTTCAAACTCAACCAGCACAGCTTCTTCCACCAAGTCAGTCAACTCATCAATCACAAAACTACCTTGATTGGGGTTTTCATTCTTCGCAAGGCCCCACTCCCTGTTAATAATCAGTTGAATCGCAATAGCTCTGCGCACTGACTCTTCAGTAGGCGTGGTGACTGCTTCATCGTATGCATTGGTATGTAACGAATTGCAGTTATCGTATACTGCAATTAACGCTTGCAGCGTGGTGCGAATATCGTTGAAAGCCATCTCCTGAGCATGCAGGGAGCGACCTGAAGTCTGAATGTGATATTTCAGTTTCTGACTGCGCTCATTAGCGCCATATCTTTCACGCATAGCAACTGCCCAGATTCGCCTCGCCACTCTGCCCATCACCGTGTACTCGGGATCCATACCGTTACTAAAAAAGAACGACAAATTGGGCGCAAAGTCATCGATACTCATGCCACGCGCAAGATAAGATTCAACATAAGTAAAGCCGTTTGACAAGGTAAATGCCAACTGGCTAATGGGATTAGCGCCAGCCTCTGCAATATGGTACCCGGAGATCGAAACCGAATAAAAATTACGTACCTGGTTATCGACAAAATATTCTTGTATGTCAGCCATTACTTTCAAACTGAATTCTGTCGAAAAGATACACGTATTCTGACCTTGATCTTCCTTAAGGATGTCGGCCTGCACAGTACCGCGCACATTGGCAAGCGCCCAACGCTTCAATTCAGCAAGTTCATCGGCATCAGGCTCTCGACTGTGCTGGCTGACAAACTTCTTTTGTTGTTGACGAAATGCCGTATTAAAGTAGAACGCTAATATTGTGGGGGCAGGTCCATTGATAGTCATTGACACTGAAGTAGTGGGGTCACACAGATCAAAGCCATCGTATAAAACATCCATGTCTTCGACTGTCGCTATCGACACACCTGAATTGCCCACCTTGCCGTAGATATCTGGACGCTCATGCGGATCATTTCCGTACAGCGTCACCGAATCAAAAGCGGTAGATAAACGCTTGGCGCTTGCATGCTCTGAAAGGGCCTTGAACCTTTTATTGGTCCGAAACGCATCACCTTCACCGGCGAACATTCTGGTTGGGTCTTCGCCTTCACGCTTAAACGGAAATACACCAGCGGTATACGGGAAGTAGCCGGGCAAGTTTTCTCGTAAAAGCCATTGCAGTAATTCGCCTTGATCCTCATAGCGCGGCAACGAAACTTTATTGATAAGACTACCGCTGAGTGTTTCGTGTGCTAGCGTTGTTTTTATTTCCTTGTCACGAACGACCGTGACGTACTCGTCTGCAGCATAACGCTTTGCGATCTCCGGCCATTGCTCTAACAGCTCTTTCGAGTAAGAATCAAGGTGCTGTTGCTGCTTAGCGATTAACGTTTGCAGTCCTTCATCATCAACAGATACATTATTCTCAGCCAACATAATACCGGCGGCGTTAAGTTGCTGCGCCGCACGCGCGTAGCGGGCTTGCTGCCCTGCGTGTGAATGATACTGCCTTATAGCTTCAGCAATCTCAGCCAGGTAACGCAGCTTATTTGAAGGCAGTATTACCGAGTCATCTGTCGAATGACGGGTAGCCACTTTTGCAAGCGCGCCACCTGCTGCACTGAACCCTTGATCTGCAAGTGACTGCGAGATATTTTGATAAACAGCAGTCACGCCGTTGTCGTTAAATCGAGCTGCCATGGTACCAAAAACCGGCATTGACTCGGGCGCCTGACTAAACGCCTCACGATTCCGTTGCACTTGCTTGGCTACATCACGCAGCGCGTCGGCCGCCCCCTTTCTATCAAACTTATTGATCGCAACAATATCTGCGAAATCGAGCATATCGATTTTCTCAAGCTGACTGGCGGCACCAAACTCAGGCGTCATCACATACATGGAAACATCGCAATACGGCACAATGCCCGCATCGCCCTGCCCTATGCCCGGGGTTTCCACAATGATCAAGTCAAACCCCGCTAGCTGAGTGGCGGTAAGAATATCTGAGAGCTCAGGTGGTACGTCACCACCTGCATCACGAGTCGCAATCGAGCGCATAAAGATATTTTCATGATCAATCGCGTTCATTCGAATACGGTCGCCAAGTAATGCGCCCCCTGTTTTGCGTCGCGTGGGGTCAATGGCTAGCACAGCAATTTTTAACTGGTCGCTGTGGTCCAGCCTGAAGCGGCGGATTATTTCATCAGTTAGCGATGACTTACCCGACCCACCCGTACCCGTTATTCCCAATACAGGTGTTTTTTGAACAGTATTTATGGCGTCTAAAAGAGTATCGCGTGACGTTTTTGGATAAGTACCATTTTCAAGTGCCGTGAGAATCGTTGCCAATGGTCGGTAAGCATCGCTGCAAAGCGATGACAAGTCGCTACCAGCTTGCTCCCCTGGATCGAAATCACAATGAGACATCATGTCGTCGATCATGCCCTGTAAGCCGATCTCCTGGCCATCTTGTGGTGTATAAATTCTGGTCACACCGTGCGCATGAAGTTCAGCGATTTCCTCGCTGACGATAACGCCGCCGCCGCCGCCGAACACCTGAATATGCCCTGCTCCCTTTTCACGCAGCATATCAACCATGTACTTGAAGTACTCGACATGCCCTCCTTGATAGGAGCTGATCGCAATGCCTTGCACATCTTCTTGAATTGCCGCTGTGACGATCTCTGCGACCGAGCGGTTGTGCCCTAAATGAATTACCTCGGCACCTGCGCCTTGCAGGATTCTGCGCATTATGTTGATCGACGCATCATGACCATCAAACAAGCTCGCTGCGGTAACAAACCGAACATGCCGCTGTGGGCTCGAATCGCTGGCAACAGGCAATTGAAAGACTTTATTTGCAGGTGTGGACATAGCACTAATCTCTGAGGGACGCGTGTTTTGTAATAATGAGATGGATACAATCAGTATATTGACGTTTACGTAAACGTCAATATACTGATTCAACCGCGGGTATGCGGAACACCATTTACTTGTGGCGGCCGAACATGCAAGAAACCTTCACCATTTCAGAACTTGGAAAAGAGTTCGGCATCACCACCCGTGCTATAAGGTTTTACGAAGACAAACAATTACTTACCCCAAACCGGGTTGGCCAGAAACGAGTCTACAGTCGCTCAGACCGCACCAGGCTGAAGCTTCTATTGCGCGGAAAACGACTCGGATGGCCCCTTGATGAGATTCGCACGGTACTTGACATGTACGATGCCGGGCACGAGGGCGAACTCAAGCAACTTCAGTATACCTGCCGTAAAATCAATGAAAGCCGGGAACAATTAAATCAACAAAAAAGTGATATCGATGCAGCATTGGATGACCTTGCCGCAATTGAGGCACGGTGCTTGACACGAATTAATCTCATAAACACAGACGAAAACGCCGCGTAGCCGTTTCGGCCAAAAAACTCAGGAAAATTAACATGTCCCAACAAGACCCAATCGTCATCACCGGTGCGATGCGCACACCACTTGGCGGCTTCCAAGGCGCGTTATCTGACATGACAGCCTCGCAGATCGGCACCACCGCCATTAAAGGCGCGCTAGCCCACAGCGCTATCGCCGAAGACGTTATTGATGAAGTCGTCATGGGTTGTGTACTGCCGGCAGGACAAGGCCAAGCACCGGCACGACAAGCCGCCCTAGGTGCAGGATTACCACTCGGCACTAACAGCACAACCATCAACAAAATGTGCGGCTCCGGCATGAAAGCCGCGATGTTTGCGCATGACCTGCTGATCGCGGGCAGTGCAAAAGTGGCGATTGCCGGCGGCATGGAAAGCATGACTAACGCCCCCTACCTTCTGCCCAAAGCGCGAGGAGGCATGCGCATGGGTCACGGGCAAGTGATCGACCACATGTTTATGGACGGTCTTGAAGACGCCTACGACAAAGGACGCCTGATGGGTTCTTTCGCTGAAGACTGTGCTGGCCACTATAGCTTTTCACGCGAAGCCCAAGATGAATTTGCAATCCGATCCCTTACCCGCGCACGCGCAGCAATAGACGCCGGGTCATTCAGCAGTCAGATCGCCGCCTGCACAATAAAAACCCGTAAAGGCGAAACCATCATTGATACAGACGAGCAACCCCACAACGCAAAAATTGAAAAAATACCGCAATTGCGCGCGGCTTTTGCAAAAGATGGCACAGTGACGGCCGCAAACTCCAGTTCAATCTCGGACGGTGCTGCAGCACTGGTAATGATGCGACGAAGCGAAGCTAATGCCCGAGGCCTGGAAATACTAGCTACCGTGCTCGGCCACTCAACCCACGCTCATGAACCCAATTGGTTCACCACAGCTCCAGTGCATGCCATGCGCAAGTTATTTGAACAGCCAAACTGCAGCCAATCAGAAATAGACCTTTATGAGGTCAACGAGGCATTCGCAGTGGTGACAATGGCGGCGATCAAAGAGCTTGATTTACCAGAAGACCAAGTCAATATACACGGCGGCGCTTGTGCACTGGGACACCCTATCGGCGCTTCCGGCGCGCGTATCCTAGTAACCCTTTTACATGCGCTGAAAGAAAAAGGCCTTAAGAAAGGCATGGCTTCCTTATGTATCGGTGGCGGAGAAGCCACAGCAATGGCCATCGAATTAGCCAGTTAGAAAACTCGTACACCCAACGGACCGCCAACATGAAATACACCGAAGAACAATTGATGGTGCGCGATATGGCGCGCCAGTTCGCTAGCGATAAGCTAGCCCCGAATGCTGCGCGGTGGGATCAGGAATGCGAATTTCCAGTAAGCGCCATCAAGGAAATGGGTGAACTGGGACTGATGGGCATGGTTGTCCCTGAAGCTTTTGAAGGCGCAGAAACTGACAGCGTTGCCTATGCAATGGCACTTGAAGAAATTGCCGCCGGCGACGGTGCATGCTCAACAATCATGAGCGTACACAATTCTGTCGGTTGCTTACCAATTTACCGGTTTGGCAACGACCAACAAAAGCAACATTGGCTGCCCAAGCTAGCCACAGGTCAGATGCTGGGCGCGTTCTGCTTAACCGAACCACAGGCAGGTTCTGACGCCGCCGCCCTAAAAACAACCGCACAACTAATCAATACAGACAACGGCCCGCACTATCAATTAAACGGTGTTAAGCAGTTTATTACTTCTGGAAAAAATGCAGATCTTGCCATTGTTTTCGCTGTTACCGACCCCGCAGCAAAAAAGAAAGGCATTAGCGCGTTTATTGTGCCCACCAATACACCTGGATACGAAGTCGCTTCAGTAGAAAAAAAAATGGGGCAACGAGCGTCTGACACTTGTCAGATCATTTTCAATGACTGCTTAATACCAGCATCGAATTTACTGGGAGAAGAAGGTCAAGGCTACCGCATCGCCCTTAGCAACCTTGAAGGGGGCCGGATTGGCATTGCGGCACAATCTGTAGGCATGGCTCGCGCTGCGTACGAACACGCATTACGCTACGCCCAGGAACGCGAGGCCTTTGGTAAACCAATTTTCGCTCAACAGGCGATCGCCTTTAAGCTGGCCGATATGGCCACACAAATAGAGGCTGCCAGACTGTTAGTCCATCGCGCCGCAAGCCTCAGAGATGACGGAGAGCCCTGCCTTACAGAAGCATCAATGGCAAAGTTATTTGCCAGTGAAATGGCCGAAAAAGTATGCTCTGATGCCATTCAAATTCACGGCGGCTACGGCTACCTAGCTGATTTTCCCGTCGAAAGAATCGCAAGAGACGTCCGTGTTTGCCAAATTTACGAAGGAACCTCCGACATCCAAAGGCTGGTTATTGGGCGTTCACTGGCGTCTAGATGATGCTGTAAGCGCAGCCTAGGTGGCTGTCCGAGAACTATGATCTACTGCGGGCGCGGTCTTTCGGCCAGCTATTACGATC
>JALZUX010000054.1 GCA_023301405.1 Granulosicoccaceae bacterium
AATGTTTAAAAACGAATTTCATCAAATCTGCCCAAAAATAATTGAAATTGATATCTAAGTGCAAGGAAGGGTGAAGGATATGCAAAGAATTATTGGGCCCCAAATAAGGGTAACCAAACATGCATTTTATGGACTTATTTGATCGCTCGTTATAGTCTCAATTTATCGATAAAGCTGAAATAAGAATAAAGTCTAATTTAGTTTTTTACTCACTTAATTACACGTTAGGGAGAATATAGTGCTGCCAAATTTTCTTTATATTGGCCCGCCGAAGTCTGGTTCAACTTGGCTTTTTGAAACTTTGCGGCAACACCCTGAAATATATATTCCTATATCGAAGGACTTCTACTTTTTTGACCGGTATTATTCTCGAGGTTTAGATTGGTATTCTCGTCAGTTTGAAAGCGCGACAGTTGAAAAGAAATGCATTGGTGAAATTTCTCATGACTATTTATATTCAAAAGATGCAGCAGCAAGAATAAAGGCTGATTTGATTACTGTTAAATTGCTAACCATTTTAAGAAACCCTTTTGATAGGGCGATTTCTCATTACAAATTTTCAATTAGAAATGGTGTAAATTTTAATTCCTTTGCTGACGGACTTATACAAAGACCAACAATTATTGACCACGGGTTATATTATAAGCATCTTATGCCTTATTTTGAATTATTTGAAAAAAATAAGTTGTTAATCTGTTTATTTGACGACTTAAAAAAATCTGAAAATACATTGCGGTCCCGTGTTCTTGAATTTCTTGATGTTGAAAAAGATTTTGTTTTTTCAGAAAAAATAAATAGAAATTCTGCATCGACAGCCCGTTTTAATACCTTAGCAAAGGTTGTTCACAAAGGGTCCAATATTGCTCGTGATGTTGGGTTTGGTTCTACTATTGGAAAAATAAAACGGTCTGAGTTAATTAAAAAAGTACTTTATAAAGAAGGAGACTTTGTAAGCTTACATATTACAAAAAATGATTTTAACCGCCTTCAGGCAAGCTTCTTACCTGATATTATAGAACTAGAAAAACTATTAGGCCTTGATTTAACAAGTTGGAAAGAAACTTCTTTTGACAGTTTGACCTCTTAGTTAAGAGAATTGAATGTTGCTTTAATACCATTAAGCGCATCCGTTTGTAACTTTTTATGATGAGTTGGTGCTATCGGGTCATTCAAGGCTTCGTTTGCTCTCAAAACTAATCCGTCTAAATCAAAAAGTAATCCGTCCCCAATGTATTTCTCCCGTTCTATGAGTTCGAAAAATTGATTTAGTTTAGTATCCCATGTCAAACCTATGTGAGGTACTTTGTAGGAATAAGCTAAAATATTTGCATGTAACCTATGTGCAATTATCACATCAAATGTAGATATTAATTTCCCCAAATCTGCAGGAGTCGCTGATCTCTTACATAGAGCAACTCCTTCAAATTTAACTCCAAGAGCGGATATTTTATTGTTGATTTTATTGGCAAATAATACATCCTCTCCAGAGCCGTTAGTAAAGAGAGATACCTTAAAATTAGCTCTTAGTAGCTTTCCAATTAAACTGATTACTCTCTCTTCATAGCCATGTAACATTAAGCGTATTTTAGAGTCGGAATGTGATTTTATAGCTACGGGGTGTGTTATCCCCAAGCCAATGTGTGGCAATGGTGATATATTGGCCCGTTTCGAGCGGCCATAGACTTTTTCAGCAAGAACACCAGGGTCTGGCGCAATATTTATTTCTAAATGATTCAATAACCCCAAATCCATAAAATGGTTTTTAAGGTTATCTTTAGATGCCTGATCTCTGACATTTATTGCCTTAATATTTTTATTATTAATAGCTTCAGCAAAAAGTGCACGGCCTTTTTTACTCCAAACTTTAGAAACACCTACACCGTGAATGGCTATGGGTAAATTTCTCTCATTAGCGGCGCGAGCTGCTTCAGCTATCTTTAAAGGGAAATTCAGGTGGGTATCTGCGAATATTTGTCCGCCCCCTAGGATGAGTCCTGTTGTGCCCTCTAAGGTTTTATTCCAAACGGGCTTTATTTTGCGGTTAAAAACATAAGGAAAAATAATTTGAACGCACCGCTCTGAAACAAATTTTGGTAAGGTTTCGAGCATGTTCAAAATTAAAGCTCTCTTACCAGGCTTTCCAGGTATCACGAATTTGTTCCGTCCAGCTATATCCATGCGATTAGGTGTTATATCAACACTATTGGTTGATAGTGCAGCCCAAGAAATACAATCTGCAATTACCCCGTCACCAAGGTTGGGGCTATACATTACTGCTGAAATTGTTTTCTTCATTTTGAACTATTGCTTCCTATATTAAATAATTACTTCGACACATTTTACTGAAACATGGATCAGTCCAAGAAATAATATATAAAGGTACGCTTTTCTGTCTATTAACATAGCTATTATGGGTATGATGAAATAGTAATATCTAGCGTTTTGAAAAACATGCGTAATCGTGCTAAACCCAATAAGTATACAAACAAAGGTAAGTGCAAAATACACCTCCTCTTTGAAAATTTTATATTTAATGACTGAGAGTGCAATAATTATCAGCACTATAACCGTAAAAAATAAATCAACCTGCCATAAATTACCATGCATAGTAAAGAAGTGCATACTGGATAAAAAAACCGCGATAGTTTCTGTAATTGAATATTCGGGATTTACTATATCACGTGTCCACCCAAAGCGGGTTAATTCCTGTCCAAATATTGGGATCTTCCTAGTAAATCCAGCGTCAATTAACCAACTTATTATAAAGCATGATGTTAAAAATATTAGAGGCGCAAGTTTTTTAAATCCATATTTTTGAGCTAATATAACAGCCCGAAAAGTGAGCAGTACTAGTAAGTTGTCTTCGCCGGTGATTGCAAATAAACCTAAAAGTACAACTATAATTATAGAGTCTGTTTTTTTTGTTTTCGTTAGACTTAACAGACACAGTGGAAAATAATAAAATTCCCAATATATTTTTGAAAAAAGAAATGCTGTTAGTGGCCAAATTAATGCTAAACTTATAGTCTTGTTGTTTATCAAGCCAACGTTGAAAAGTATAAATACCAAAATGCTATTAAGGCTAAATAAAGTTAATCGAATTAAAAATTCGCCACGCAAATCAGTTTCTACGTTTATAAAATTTGCGAAAAAATTAATCGCTTTTAATTCGTCCGGACGAAAGTTTGAATTGAAGAAAATGGCTTGAATAACAAAGTATGTTATATAAATGACAATAAAAAATAATATCGAAAATTTATCTATTTTCGCGTTTTTTTGCTTTAAATATGAAGTGTTCATTCTGCGGTTCTTTGTTGGATATAGATACACAGTCTAATTCCCTAATGAGTTAAGGGCTTGGATTGAGGGATCAATATTCAGATTTTTTCGAATCCAAAAAACAATTAGAATATTCCATACGCTTAAGGCAGATGTCACACCAATAGCGGCTCCTATAATACCGAATTTATAAATTAATGCCGACATTAGGAGAATTACAGTTAAATTAGTGCCTAAAATAATTTTTAAATAGACCCTTTCATTACCTGTCATTTCCATTATTTGTGCGGTAGGGCCAGATAGAGCATGAATCAAATACCCCGCGCTAAGAATTAATAAAGGTATGTAGGCGGATGAAAAGCCGTGCCCAAATAATTCTAACATATATCTGCCGAGGAAAATGAACCCTATGAACCCAAAAAGAGTTGGAATTGTTACGCCAAGGGAAATTATTGAGCAGAGCCTTTGAACTCCGTCTATATCATTCGATTTGTATTTTACTGAAATTAAAGGTGAGGATACCATGCTGGAGGCCATGAGAAATAAGTTGAGTAACATTGCTAATCTAAGTGCAGCGAAAAACGGTCCAGTCTCAGATGGTGACAACATCACACCTAAAATTACGACGGCTAAATTTGGGGCGGCCATTTGCACGACGCTTGTTCCCCAAAGCCCTAGAGAGGCTTTGCGCCATAACCTCGTTTCATACGTGGCTCCTTTTTTTATCACAGTTTTAGGGTGGGTTGCAGGGTGATATAATGCTTGGCCTAACGTCGTGCCAGCTAAAATGCCTGCGACTAACCAGATGGATTGTGTTATATTAAACAGTGGTAAAATACTGAAGGCAGAGAGACCTACAAAAACAATTACGCCAGCGCGCCATAAAATATCTCTCGGGAGTAGCGCTAAAGTCATGCCTCCAAAAGCTCGCAAGAGATGTGCCTGATATTCAGCAAGCCCTAATATCAATATGAACACGCCTGTAGCTAGATAATAGGAACGATGTTCCAGGCCATGCCAGAACCAGCCGAAACACGCGGTAGCTACGCCTAGTGTTCCGCACCCAAGGATAACAAGGCGGTATCCTGAACGAATAACACCTCTTAACAGGCTCTGTTTTCCTTCTTGATGGTATATTGAGGCAAACCTCATAACCAAGGCCCGTTGCCCAAAACTGCCAAGAACCGCGAGAATTGTCGCTAATGAGAAAGCAAAACCAAAACGTCCAAAGTCTTCGGGTGTCATTGCGCGGGCGAGGGCAAGGAACATGAGGAATGATAATCCCGCAGCGCCTATTTTTATCAATAGGGCCGCTAGCCCTCCGCGGGCGAGTTTCACCAAAAGTTCATCGTGGGCCAAGAGGTTAACCTTAGCCTTGAATGCATTTCGTTTTTGCGCAATCACGACCCAATGGCCGCCATGTTTTTAGGAATGTCTATTCCCAACTTTTGGAACTCTTTTAACATTGCCGTTCTAAAGGCTTGTTCACTAAAGTTGCTGGCATGGGCTATTAAATCAGCTGGGTTAAAGTTGCCGTCAAATTCTGCCTCAAAACGTGTTATAACTGTGTTCAACGATTCTGCTGTTTGCTCGTGGAAAAACATGCCAGTTTTTCCCTCGATTACAGTCTCTAAGGCGCCGCCTTTTCCGAAGGCTATCACAGGACGGCCAGAGGCCATGACTTCTACGGGAACGATACCAAAATCTTCTTCTCCCGGGAAGATCAATGCTTTACAGCGTGCCATATAATGCTTGAGCGTAGCAAAGTCGACTTTCCCTAAAAAGGTGATGTTGTCCTTTGCTTTGCTTTGGAGAGCCTTACGGACTTTATCTGGACCTCCGATAATGACCAAGGGCTTTCCATTTTTATTAAAAGCCTCAATCATAAGATCTGGGCGTTTATATGTGACTAGCTCTCCAGCCCAAAGATAATAAGATTGTAGCTCTGAGGGGTGAACTGCAGAAAATTCTTGAACGGCAACGGGGGGGTGAATGACTTGGGTATTCCTCCGCCAATATTTATTTACGCGTTTAGCGACGTGTGATGAATTGGAAATAATCGCATCCACACGTGCTGCGCTTGTAACATCCCACTGCCTTAGTGAGGGGGCTAGAAGGGGCATTGCTAGTTTAGCAGCAAATCCTGCTCCATTCCTGTAAGTGTGGTATTGATCCCAAAGATATCTCATTGGAGAGTGGCAGTAACATAGGTGAGGGGCATTCGGAGGTGCGATAACCCCTTTTGATGGCCCTGATTCACTTGATATTACAAGGTCATATTTTGATAAATCTAGGCTCTCTAGGGCTCCAGGCATGAGAGGTAAATAACTTTGGTAGAGTTTATTTGCTAATGGCCAATTGCTTAAACTCGTTGCTGTTATATTATGCCTTAGAAGTGTTTCACTGAGGGCCGCTTTGTCATAAACATGAGTATATATATCGGCTTGAGGAAAGATCCTGCAGAGGGCTTCAACTACCCTCTCCCCGCCTCGCATGTTCAACAGCCAGTAATGTATGATGGCGACATTCACTTTCAATGTTCCATCTTCTGGTGCCAGTTCCAAGCGTCTGTGATAATTGTATTTAGGTCACGTTGAGGTTTCCAGCCTAGCCTAGCGAAAGCGCTGCTGTTTTGCGCTACGAGGGTTGGACTGTCGCCGGGGCGAGGCGAAGCCATGGTTACTTCAAAGCTTTGATTGGCTACATCTCTAATGTTATCGACTAATTCAATTACGCTTGTTCCTGTTCCCGTTCCTAAGTTGAATGGTTTGCCAGGGTTTCCTTGAAGTAAATAATTTAAGGCTTTAAGGTGGGCATCGGCAAGGTCTGTGACATGAATATAGTCGCGAATGCAGCTGCCATCTCGTGTGTTATAATCAGACCCCAATACTTTAAAACCATCTCGTTTTCCCATTGCGGCCTCAATGGCTATAGGGATGGCATGAGTTTCTGGATCGTGTTTTTCGCCGATACGACCTTCTGTGTCCGCGCCAGCTGCATTGAAATACCGAAGAGGTATAGATTGAAAACCACAATAAGTTTGTAGGTCAGATAGGTACTTCTCAACAATTAACTTCGTGTTGCCATAAGGGTTGATTGGGTTTTGAGGATGGCTCTCATCTATAGGAGTATATTTGGGTTCACCATATGTTGCGCATGTGGAAGAAAAAACAAATGCTTTCACTCCAGAATCCATAGCAGCGTTAATTAGATTGATCGAGCCGCAAACATTGTTGTCGTAGAATGCTGCTGGATTTGCAACTGAAAACCCAACTTCAATAAAGCCTGCAAAATGCATCACGCCAATAGGCTTATAATGATCAAAGGCGGCCTTCAGAGCCTCTCTATCTCGAATGTCACCCTCAACATAAGGGCCCCATTGGACAAAGTCTTTATGCCCGTTTGAAAAGTTATCAAAGACAACAGGTGTGAAGTCATTTTCTGCTAATGCTAAGCAAGCATGCGAACCAACATATCCTGCACCGCCAGCCACTAAAATTGTTTTTGTCATTTTACTTTCCTAGGCATGAAAACAGTTGGCATGAACGTAAAGGACAAACTAATATGCCCCTTTGGAGAACAAGACAGCGGGCAAGGTTTTTAATAATATTTTTGTATCGTTGATAAAGGAATAGGTTTTTGCATAGGTTACGTCGTACTGAACACGTTCATCATAAGTTGTATTGTTGCGCCCATTAATTTGCCACAATCCACTAACACCAGGTTTTACTGATTTGTAATATTTGAAAAAAGGGCCGTATTTCGTAATTTCATTATCAACGATTGGGCGAGGTCCAACTAACGACATCTCACCTTTCAGAATATTCCATAGCTGAGGCAACTCATCTAAACTTGTCTTTCTTAAAAACTGCCCTACTTTTGTGATACGGGGGTCGTTCTTAAGTTTTTGATCTTTCTCCCACTCTGCTGCGGCTAGAGGGTCACTCTCTAAAACTTCCTCAAGTCGCTGCTGTGCATCAACCACCATCGTGCGGAATTTATAACAATTGAATTCACGTCCATCTAAACCAATGCGAGTTTGAACAAAAAGGGGGGAACCTCCGTCATGCTTCTTTATTAAGTACATCACAAAAAGCATAGCAGGAGACAGAGCAACAAGGGCCGGTATCACTAATATAAGGTCCAATACGTATTTGATTTTAAAGTAGTACATCTTACGTGTTGCCAGGGTTGATAGAGAATCAAGGGAAGCTGCCGGCAAATTTATAGTGTCAAAATTACTGTGAAAATTCATTTAATGGCTCCGGCACAAACGAACACATTCTTCGTTTGATACCCATTACGAGTTTAATTATGTTTAATGAATTATTAAACGCCCAAAGTTTGAATGAAGACTTTCGCTCATATACTCAATCCCAAGAATTATTTGGGAACCTATTTTCATCTGCAGGAAAATACTGTCTGATACCTTTTGACAGAAAAAACCTCCTTATAGATTAGCTTTGGGACTACTTCGTAATGTTAAGAAGTTTTTGCAAAATTATAGCTATAATTAAGCCTTAATGAATGCGTAAAATTCAGTTTTCTCGCGTATAAATTGCCAATTGAGTGGAAAGCATTAGGAAAATTTGTCTAGAGGCTAAATCACTCAAGCGTTGTTATTATGGTCCGTGTGTCACGAAAACCATATACTGCAAAAGTAGCTATATAGAGACCACGTGTGGGATTAAATCAAAACAAAATGCATTGTCATTTATAAATGATTGATGAGTAATAGAGCTAAATATCTCGGGGCCCTTTTGGGTGTTGGTGAGTTCGAAAGTTGCTATTTGTGGCAACTCTGACCCGTATTGGTCCATTAAATTGTAAGTCACCAAAATGCTTTTAATTTCATCCGGACGCAAATCCGAACAGAGGCTTTTAGAAATTAGGATGATGTTATCCTTAAGATGTACATTTTGCCTATTACTAGTATTCACTTTGAAGTCATTTATAAAATATTTAGGGCTGAAATCAGCCATCAAGTATAAAGACATTGCGCCCCGCATGTTGTATATTTTCTTGCATACTGATTATTAATATCAGAGCTTTAC
>JALZUX010000055.1 GCA_023301405.1 Granulosicoccaceae bacterium
TCCATGACTTCGACCAGCGGTTCTTTATCGCCAGACTCGCCAGAAACAATCATGCCGTGATCAACCAGTGTTTTAAGGTAGCGGTTATTAAACTCATACCGATGACGATGACGCTCGGTGATGACATCAGAGCCGTACACCTCACGGGCGGTAGTGCCCTCTTTTAAAAAGCACTGTTGACCTCCTAAACGCATGCTGCCACCGAGATCAGTATCTTCAGTGCGCTGCTCAACACTGCCATCGCGCTCATGCCACTCGGTGATGAGAGCAATAACAGGGTCAGCACAATCTTTTATGAATTCAGTACTATTTGCTTCTGTAATACCGGCAACATTTCGGGCGTACTCAATCACCGCCACCTGCATTCCCAGGCAAATGCCCAAATAGGGGATCTTGTTTTCCCGTGCATAGCGTACAGCATTAATCTTACCTTCGACACCACGCGCCCCAAAGCCTCCGGGCACTAGAATCGCATCGAGTTCTTCCAGCGCGGAAAGATCATTGTCACGGAATTTTTCAGAATCAAGATAATGAATGACTACTTTAGTTTTGCTTGCTATACCAGCATGCGAAAGTGCTTCATTTAAAGATTTATAAGATTCAGTCAAGTCAGTGTACTTGCCTACCATACCAACGACAACTTCACGCTCTGGTTCCATTAATCCCTCGACCACGCGATCCCACTCTGTGAGATCAGCAGGTGGCGCATCAACGCCTAGCTTGTCGAGCACGATCTGATCAAGCCTTTGAGCATGAAGCAAACTGGGCATGCGATAGATGCAATCTGTATCAATAGCGGTAATCACCGCTTCTTCCGCTACGTTGGTGAACAACGCTATTTTACGGCGCTCGCCGGGTGGCAGAACCCTGTCGGAGCGACACATTAGTATGTCTGGCTGAATACCAATGCTTCGTAGCTCTTTAACCGAGTGTTGAGTTGGCTTGGTTTTCATTTCGCCAGCCGTTTTAATATAGGGGATCAGCGTCAGGTGAATAAACAATGCCCCCTGCGGCCCTTGTTCAATCCCCATCTGGCGAATGGCCTCTAGAAACGGCAGTGATTCGATATCACCCACTGTGCCGCCGATTTCGACCATAGCAAAATCAGCATCACCTGCCCCTTCACGTACCAGACGAATTATTTCATCGGTGATGTGTGGGATGACCTGTACGGTAGCGCCCAGATAATCACCACGTCTTTCACGGGCAATAACGTTTTCATACACGCGCCCGGTGGTAAAGTTGTTGGCCTGCGTCATCTGTACGCGTACAAATCGTTCGTAATGCCCTAGATCCAGATCGGTTTCTGCACCGTCGTCGGTAACAAACACCTCGCCATGCTGAAACGGACTCATGGTACCGGGGTCAACGTTGATGTAGGGATCAAGCTTCAGCAAGGTTACTTTCATGCCGCGAGACTCTAACAATGCTGCTAGAGATGCCGCTGCTATTCCCTTACCTAGCGAGGACACAACACCACCCGTCACGAATATGAATCGCGTTTTTGATTGACTCAAAATTGTTGCCAGTTTGCCTGTGAAAAGGGGTGATTACATCAAGCAATCACACAACACTAGAAGGGGTTGCAGGTTACCAGAATCAGCCACTGCGAACAATTGACCTTAACGCCAAAAGGACCACATGTTGAACTTTTTTTCTACTAAAACACTGAGGATATGGTTCATCGCTGACACATCTCGATTATTACCCTGTATTACAAAACAGCTAAACCTCAGCTAAGGTGCGGCACTGAATCCAATACCAATTACCCCAATGAGATAATCACCTAAATACAAAAACGGCAACCGGTTACGCTCCCACGGTGGCACACCATTTTGTTGTAACAAAGCCTTTACACTTTTACTCTGCTTGTGGCCATTTAGCCTAATACGCTCGCCCCCCTGCCTACTACGCACCTGCAAAGCGTGATTACTTTCAAGCCAGGGCAGCTCAAGATCAATTGCCTCAAGAGTTTGCCCTGTTTCCGGTATATAGAGAGGAATCTCGATGTCCTTCCACTCATACCAGAATGGTTGCACATCGGCGAAATCCTGCCGGTTCGCCAGATAGAGATCAGTTGCGTAGCGTCGGATCTGCGCCGCACCGAAACTCACCTCACCCGCCGACTCAGCCGAAGCTAGGACAAGGTTTGAATTGATACGCTCGAGCTGAGCGGTGGATGGCGGCTGGAAGCCATGCTGTTCAACCCATACCCTGATCGCATTTTTACGTCGAGACAGTGTCAGGCCTAACAATGTTTCCAATGGCAGGACTGGCACCTCAACTAAGCCCCCCAGGTCAGCTAATGCCAGCTGCCGATTTAGAAGCGCAGATTCTGCGCAATGACTGGCACTGCGAGAAATGCTGGTCGCCACAGCGGGCCAACGCTCTTGCAATAAGGGAAGTACCGTGTTTCTTAGCAAATTGCGATCAAAGCGGTTTTCACGGTTTGACGGATCTTCAACCCATTCTAGCTTCAGCGCGGTGGCACACTTAAGCAGCGTTTCTCTGGCCACTGACAAAAATGGCCGCAATTGGAACCCCTTCCCAAGAGCCCGACGCTCAGGCATCGATGACAACCCCCGCACACCAGCCCCGCGCAACAACTGTAACAGCAAGGTCTCCGCTTGATCATCCGCATGATGTGCTGTTAACAAATACCCGCCACTTGCCAAACAATGACTTAATGCAAGGTAACGAGCGTTCCGTGCAGCATCCTCTGGACTGAGCCCTGCTGTCTTATTGATCGCTACGGAAATTGATTGAAACGGTACGCCAAGGTCAGTGCAGACCTTGGCACAATGCTTTGACCACAATAAACTTTCTTTCTGCAAACCGTGGTCAATGTAAACCGCGCGTAGACTGGCACTTGGTTTCTGGCTAACCCACAATGCCGCTACCGCCAAAAGCATATGCGAATCCAAGCCACCGCTATACGCGACTACTAATTCAGGGCTGCTGGTGTTGTCTTGCTGACAAGCACTGCTGATCACAGCATCAAGCTCAGCAAGCAACTTAAGTTGATCTTTTTCAGCCACCAAAGTGCTACTCAAGGCAGCCACTGAAGTCGTATGTGCGACATCAAGCCTCTTTGAATTCACCAAACGCACGCAACTTTTCGCTGCGTTTACTGATCAGGTCATCAGATAACATCGATGAAAGGTGACTCAGATCCTCGATAAGCACACCACGCAATGACTCGGCAGCTGCTTCGTGATCACGATGCGCGCCCCCTAGTGGTTCAGGAACAATGCGGTCAATGAGTTCTAGTTCTTTCAGGCGCTCAGACGTAATCCCCATGGCCTCAGCCGCTTCGGGCGCCTTGTCTGCACTTTTCCACAAAATAGAGGCGCAGCCCTCGGGTGAGATTACACTATAAGTGCTGTACTGCATCATGTTGATGCGGTCCCCGACGCCAATCGCCAACGCACCGCCAGAACCCCCTTCACCAATAACAGTGCAAATGATCGGAGTACGTAGGTCGGCCAAGGTAATCAGATTACGGGCAATTGCCTCACTTTGGCCCCGTTCCTCAGCGCCCACACCGGGATAAGCGCCGGGCGTGTCGATTAAAGTGATGAGTGGCAGGTTAAATTTTTCTGCCATTTTCATTATGCGCAGAGCCTTTCGATAGCCTTCCGGCTTCGGCATACCGAAGTTGCGACGTAATTTTTCTTTGGTGTCACGGCCTTTCTGTTGACCAATCACCGCCACAGCCTGCCCGTTGAGTCGACCAATACCGGCAACAATAGCTGGATCATCGGCGAAAGCGCGATCCCCATGAAGCTCTTCGAATTCAGTAAATATAAGCTTTATGTAGTCCAGCGTGAACGGCCGACCGGGATGGCGGGCAACCTGCGACACCTGCCACGGGTCAAGTTTCTGGAAAATTGACTCACTGAGCTTGTTACACTTGATCTGTAGCTTAGTGATTTCTTCAGCGACATCGATATCGACATCATCAGTAGCTGTGCTGAGCTCTGCAATCTTTGCCTGTAAATCCGCTATGGGTTGTTCAAACTCTAGGTAACTGGGTTTCATTAGTTGGTGCCAGCGGCTCTGCAGGTTTCTGTTAAAAGGGTTTTGCTGATCATTATCGATGATCGGCGGTCAGTATATCAAATCGCAGGTTCAGCGGCTTGCTGAGTTGAGCTCAGCGTCGTTTCATTCCGGTTAACCAAGCCCCTCTTGGCGTAACAAACTAGCGCCCCTTTCAAATGCGCGTGCGACATAGCCACCCGAACCACGTGGGTCTCCAGCGTGGGAAATGAAACTAGTGGCGACTGCAAACCGCAACCTCACACGCATTCCTTGATATCGACCTGCGCTTTGACTGGCGAAGGCTCCCCATCAAGCTGACGCAGCGCCATCACTGTGCGAAAAGCAACACCCGGCAACATTCCCGTTTCCCCTTTCATCTAGCGGATTCACGAGCAGCCCCGTGATCACTAAATCACCATTTTGCCCAAAACAGGCACGCTCCTGAGGTACCTCCCAGTGATAGCCACCCCCCACCACGTAAACACATCTTGACTCCAAATCGTAGTCAATCACAGAACAAACAATCAACTGGCTTAATTTGCTGATGCGACAGCTATTTCAATAAAATATCCGAATACGTATTATGCACTCGCTTAGGGACTGAGTTCGAACGACACCAGTTCATTGCAAAGGACTTCCTCACATAATCCCTCTCCCTTCCACAGCACTGATTAAGATCCGAAGCCTGATAACCCAGAAAAAACCGAGGAGCCTGTCCGGGAACTATGATCTACTGCGGGCGCGGTCTTTCGGCCAGCTATTACGATCAATATCGTTAAAGAAGAACAACTATTCGCCTCTATTG
>JALZUX010000056.1 GCA_023301405.1 Granulosicoccaceae bacterium
GTCTGCGGGTGCCTTTTAGCATCTGATGGTCAACGGTAAAGGAAAAGGTAATGAAAACAGAAACTCGTGCGCTGGTGATTGGCGGTGGGCTGGTCGGCTGTAGCATTCTTTATCATCTGACCAAGCTCGGTTGGAAAGACGTCATGCTGCTTGAAAGGGATGAGCTGACTTCCGGTTCTACATGGCACGCAGCGGCAGGCATCCACGGTCTGCACGACAACAACAATATCTCCAAGCTGCAGTACTACACCATCAAAATTTATAAAGAGCTTGAAGCAGAGACAGGGCAGGGCTGTGGCATCTTTCAGCCCGGCTCTATCTACCTTGCGCAGACCAAAGAGCGCGAACATCAATTGCGTATGCAAGCTGCTAAGGCGCGATATTTTGATGTCGAATTTCATGAAATGTCGCTGAAAGAGGCTGTTGATCTACACCCGTTACTGAATACTGATGGCATCCGTTGCGCGATGTTTGAGCCCGATGGTGGCAACGTTGATCCATCTGGAGTAACACATGCTTACGCAAAAGGCGCTCGAAACGCTGGTGCTGAGATTCACCGGTTTTGCCCGGTTATCGAGACAAACCAGCGTCCCGATGGCACATGGGATGTTGTTACGCCAAAAGGCACAATTCACACCGAAGTACTGATTAACGCGGCCGGTTTGTGGGGGCGTGAAGTAGCTAAATTAGCAGGCTTTGATCTCCCTCTCATCCCAATGGAGCATCAGTACTTTGTTACCGAAGATATCCCTGAAATAGTCGCTGCGGGTCGTCGACTCCCCTCTATTGCTGATCGCGATGCCGAGTTCTACCTTCGTCAGGAAGGCAATGGCCTGTTGGTTGGTGCCTATGAGAAAGATGGTCGGTTCTGGGCTGAAGACGGCACTCCGCTGGACTTCGGTCATGAGCTTCTGCCCGATGATCTAGACCGCATCTCCGACAACCTTGAAAGCGCCTGCGATCGCATACCCGCGCTAGGTTCTGCCGGTGTAAAGAAGGTCATCAATGGCCCCATGATCTGGTCGCCCGACAGCGCAGCGCTGTTCGGCCCGGTGCCCCATTTGAAAAACTACTTTTGCTGTAACGGCATTATTCCAGGCTTTAGCCAATCAGGCGGTTTGGGCTTGCTTGCGGCGCAGTGGATCATTGAAGGCGAACCGGAACTCGATCTGTTTCCATGGGATATTGCGCGTTTTGGCGACTGGGCTACCAAGCCTTTTACCCGTGCCAGAGCGCTGGACTGTTATGCCAACCGTTTTAAAATTCACTTTCCATACGAAGAAAGAGAAGCCGGGCGCCCACTGAAAATGCGTCCTGTTTATGAAAAGCAAAAAGCGATGGGGGCTGTGTTCGGGGTTAACTATGGTTGGGAACATCCATTATGGTTTGCTGCCGAAGGGGTAGAGCCAAAAGAAGACTATGGCTTCGAGCGTCAGGATTGGTTTAATTCCGTCCGAGACGAATGCGAGGCCTTGCGTTCCTCTGTTGGAATGCTTGATGTATCAAACTACGCGAAGTATGAAATCAAAGGTCCCGGTTGTGCAGAGTGGATTGATAAAGTCATCGCCAACAACGTGCCTAAAGAAGTAGGGCGCTCCTGTCTGACACCAATGCTAGGTGTGCGTGGTGGTATTGCCGGTGATTTCACGGTCACCAAGCTTGCCGACGATCATTTCTGGATGTTTGGCTCAGGCATGGCAGAGCACTATCATCAGCGGTTCTGGGAAATGGTACCGATGCCTGAAGGCGTCACGCTGGAATCGCGCACTGAAGACTGGTGTGGGTTCAGCATAGCGGGCCCCAAGTCCCGCGAAATGCTGCAGCGCATGACTAACGCCGATCTAAGCAACGATGCATTCAAATTTATGCGCTCACAACAAATTGGTGTTGCAGGGATAGACGCGCTGGCTATGCGAGTGTCGTTCACCGGGGATCTGGGGTGGGAAATCTATGTCCCGACTGAGCATCAGGAGGTATTGTTTGATGCACTACTCGCTGAAGGTAAGCAGTACGATATCCGATTGGTCGGTGGTCGATCACTGCTGAGCTTGCGACTTGAAAAAGGCTATGGCTCATGGGGGCGTGAATACTCACCGGAATATTGGCCACATGAAGTCGGCCTGGAAAGGCTTATTAAAATGGATAAGCCAGAGTTTCTTGGTCGGGAAGTCTGGGCCGAACTCAGTAACAAGCCAGCGCGTGAAAAACTGGTGATTTTGTCTGTTGATGTGACTGACGCTGATGCACACGGTGGTGAGCCGGTATTCACCAAAGACGGCACTCCGGTCGGGCGGGTCAGTTCAGGAGCTTACGGTCATACAGTGAAGCAGTCACTGGCGCTGTGTCTGATCAAAACCGACTACTGTGTTTCAGGGGCCGAGTTCGACGTAGCCGTGTTGGGGCGGCCGCACCATGCAAGGCTGCTTGATAAGCCTCCGTTTGATCCTGATGGGCAGAAACTGCGCAACTAGCACTCGCTGACAAATGTAACCACAAGGCGTCCTTTTCAGGGGCGCCTTTTTTTTGGTTTTTTCTGGTCATAGAAGCCCTCAATTGGTGTTGTTCATTTGTTTCCTGCTGAAGCGATATTCTGCAAACAGCCTTGTCTTCTGTGGCAGACATCGAGTCAACGATCAGTCGGGTTTTTAGACACCAAACACCACCATACGGTCGTAGTGATTTTGCTGGCTCAGGCTGATAAGTTACGCGGCACAAGATGTACTTATATAAGTCCGAATATTATTCGTAAACATCACTC
>JALZUX010000057.1 GCA_023301405.1 Granulosicoccaceae bacterium
GGGGGTGGCCATTGCGTACAATCTTCACCTTGCTGCGAACTAAATGACAAGCTCTCATTCATAACGTTTGCACGTTGCAGTACACTAGCTTTTCTAGGTGTTGTGCCTGTAGATGTTCGCTCATATTTGGAATAGCATCCAATGATGTACTAGCTCGGCGGTCAACGGCAAACCGTGTTGAATAGGCTGCGCTGATCAAGCGTTAAGTAATAATATGAGTAAGATATGTCTGGTCCAGAATTAAACAGCCGCCGTGATGATATCCTGTCGGCTGTCGGTTACGCCACGAGTGAGTTTTTGAGGTCGATTGACTGGAAGACAGTTCTGCACGGTGTGCTTAATCGCCTGGGATCAGCAGCAAGTGCAAATCGAGCCTATTATTTCGAGAACCGTATTTCCGAAAACGGGCGCATTACGACGAGCCAGCTTGGGGAATGGACAGCACCGGGTGTCGAGCCACAGATTGACAACCCTGACCTGCAGGATGTGATCTATATTGAGGCTGGCATGGGGCGCTGGGCTGAGTTAATGCGAGATCGGAAACCGGTTCATGGTCTGGTCCATGAATTTCCCGAATCAGAGCGCAAGAGACTCGAAGCACAGGACATTCGCTCTTTATTTGCCATGCCTGTTTTCGCTGGTGCCAACTGGGTAGGGTTCCTCGGCTTTGACGATTGCGAAAACCAACGACATTGGTCAAGATCGGAATTCGACGCACTTTTTGCCTCGGCTGAGGCGTTAGGGGCAGCAATACAGCGTCAAAGGCTCGAACAGGACCTTCGCTTTGCGCAAAAGATGGAAGCGGTAGGTGGCCTCGCGTCCGGTATCGCGCACGACTTCAACAACGTGCTACAAGCTATTGTCGGTCTGGCTGAAGTGGCCAAACTGGAAATTGAAAATGGCAAGCTACCGGTGACCAGGCTCGAGGAGATCATCGAGACCGGCACCCAAGCGGGTAGTTTGACCCAACAGTTATTGGTGTTCTGCCACAAGCAGGAAGCGCATTCGGAAATTGTCAATATACGCCATGTCATCGACGTTGTTGAATCCATGCTAAAGCCTGTCTTGCGGGGAACCATTGAGTTTTCCGTAGAAATCACCGAACCTGAACCGACGGTATATGCCGATGCCAGTTTATTGAGCCAGGTATTGTTGAACCTGTGTCTGAATGCCTGCGACGCGATGCCCGAAACCGGCAAGCTATTGGTGTCTTGCGATTCAGTTGAATTAACCGATGCTGATATAACCTTGTACAACGACGCTCGTGCCGGTCGGTATATGCGGTGTACGGTGACGGACACCGGCCACGGTATGGAGCCATGCGTTCGTGAAAAAATATTCGAGCCGTTTTTCACCACCAGGAAAATTGGAGCCGGAACAGGTTTGGGACTGTCTGTAGCCCGTACAATCGTGAACAACTTCGACGGATTTATCACCGTTGAGAGTGATCTTGATGTAGGGACCTGCTTCAGCGTCTTCATACCATTCGCATTGGACTCATCCGACACAAATAATCATAAACGGCAATTAAATCGTGGACAGGAAATCATCCTTCTAGTGGAAGATGAACCGGTTCTACTAAGAGGTACTCAAAGACTACTGGAGTCCGCTGGCTACACAGTTATTTCCGCGAAGGATGGATCAGAGGGTTTAAAACAATTTATTCAGGCAAACGAGGCGATCGATATTGTGATTACAGACTATCTGTTGCCGGTCATAGATGGCGTTTCGATGATTGAATCTATTCGCCAGTCTCATCCTGGAACCAAAGTGATAGTAATGAGCGGCGGATTTCCTGAAGAGCTTCCGAAAGACAGTTGCGTGTTTCTTCCGAAACCCGTTCGTATTAATACACTAATACAGACCATCCGTGAGCTGCTGTAGCGGCTGGTAAACGGACCACCAGGTGCATTTACATAGATACGCCAACCCATCAATAAAGACATCCATTGTTACAGAATGCTCGCTCGCTTGGATCTTCAGCCCATCGATATCACAACAAGGACAGGCATCTTAAAAAGGGTAAGGGGTGAAGATGGCTGGCATAGTTGCCAAGCAAGAAGCTTGTAATTTAATGATGCGATAGGTTAGTTCTTTGTACCTACGAGGATTGTATTTGATGCCTCTAACCCACTGTCCTTGGTATCACGGTTGATTGCGGACTGCAGATAATCGGGCCCTCCGCCGCCATCGGTGTCTGCTTCACCTTCGACAAGATCACTGATCGAGTCACCGTCGCTGCCATCATCAAGAAAATTGTGGATAGCATCCGCATCAACAACGGCGTTATCTCGAACTAAATTCACGAGCCTTTACTCGGCCCTGTCATGCCCTTTGAAGGGCGTAAAACCATCGATAACCGTACCCGCAATGTTTAGGCCGCTCGAGCCATGACATAAACGGAACACTGACCTCCAAGCCGATGAGCTGAATTGATTTTTATTCTAACAGGAGGAAAGTGTTCCGTCGGTATTGCCGGTGGATCTACTTCTAGAGCAATGCGCGCCTTCTACGTAGCATGAAACAAGCAACTATAAAAAGCATTGGTAGTAGTGGGTCTACAAACCTGCTATCGCTCCCAATAGCACAACCGGTACCTACGCGGAGCCCAGCTGATGATGTACCATTATTGTCCCCGGTACCAAAGTCGTTCGCGGCTTGGAGATAATCGGGCCTTCCGTCGCTATCGGTGTCCACTTCACCTTCGATAACATCACTAATCGAGTCACCGTCGCTGTCGTCATCAAGAAAATTGGGTATGCCATCAGCATCAAGATCGGCGTTGGTTTCGTTGAGATCGGGAATGCCATCGCCATCGCTGTCGGCATCAAGAATATTGGGAATGCCGTCCTGATCCAGGTCTTCTAATCCCTCTACATCATCAGCTATGCCGTCGTTGTCCTGATCGTTAACCGGAATCACAGATAATGTTCCATTATCAACAAAGTTTGGAATCGAGTTTCCATCAACGTCTGCGGTCCCTTCAGTAGCGTCGCTTGCCCCGTCACCATCACTATCGAGATCAAAGCGATTGGGAATGCCATCGCCGTCCATATCGGCATCGCCTTCGATGAAGTCTGGTATGCGGTCGTTGTCGTCATCCGAATCAACGTAGTCTGGCAACTGATCGCTGTCAAAGTCGTTGAAGCTTAGTGGATCAGCCGGGTCAGTACCGTTAGCGATTTCAATACTATCAGGGACTAGGTCACCGTCAGTATCGCGGATATCCTCAGTACCTTGTGCAAACGACAAGACGCCGTCACTATCTGGATCAAAGTACCTTTCAATGGCGTTATCATCGTTACCAATTTCACCGTCAAAGTCGTTGTCATCAAGATAGGCAGGAACTCCATCCCGGTCGCGATCATAGTTAGCGTGACTGTTTGATCTGAAGGTTTCATCAAGCCAAGTTAATTCGGAACCACCTGTAGCGTCGGTCTCTGCCTGGTTTTCGTTTTCTGTTGGGTTGCCTGGGTTTTCTGGGATATCTGTATCTGTCGGGCTGCCTGTGTCTGTTGGGTTGCCTGTATCTGTCGGGCTGCCTGTGTCTGTCGGGATATCTGTATCTGTTGGGCTGCCTGCATCAGTTGGTCCGGTTGGCGGTTCTTGCGGCTCTTGCGGCTCTTGCGGTTCTTGCGGCTCTTGCGGCTCTTGCGGCTCTTGCGGTTCTTGCGGCTCTTGCGGCTCTGGCTCGATGCCGACGTGAACAGTCCAACGAACACTGCTACCTATTTTATTCTGTCGAATCTCATTGGCTGGCATGTAGACAGCCCGATCAAACAAATCCACAGCCACTGTAAATGTGCCGACCTCATCAAAGTGAATGTCTCGACTTGTTGTAGCGGTTTCCCCTGCTATGTGGCTACGTTGT